>CBQWHS010000393.1:0-4823 GCA_967728665.1 uncultured Chryseosolibacter sp.
GGAATCAGTATTTTACAATTTTACGAAACTATTATTCACTTATCGAAAAACTCTCGCCTTCAATGGCGAGGTGAGTGTTTTCAAAAATTGATTTGGCTTCTTCCAGCACAGGAGCGAGTTCGCGATAGCGTGCTGAAAAATGTCCAATCACCAATTGTTTCACCTGTGCTTTAGTGGCGATCATCGCAGCCTCTTTGGCGGTACTGTGTTTTGTCTCGATCGCTTTTTGTTGTTCGTCAACCGTAAAAGTTGCTTCGTGATACAGGATATCAATTCCTTTAATTTGTTCGATCAATTTTTCGTGATAAGCAGTATCGGAGCAATACGCATATGTTCTTGAATGACGGGGCGGATACGTCAGCGATTCGTTTGTGTGTAATAAAACTCCCTCATCATTCACGACATCGAAACCTTTTTTCAAATCAGCGATCTGCTGAATCCGCAATCCCGAAGGCAATACCTCCTTATTGACGCGTCTCGGTTTTATTTTTTCCTTAAACAAAAAACCTGAGCAGGGCAGCTTGTGCACGAGGGGAATGGTTTCTACTGTTAAACTTTCATCTTCATAAATCACCTCTTTTATTTCTGGCGTAATGCGATGGAAGAAAACTTTATAGTTGAGTGATGAACGTGAATAGCGCAACTGCGCCGTCAGTATTTCATCAAGCCCGGGTTGACTGTGAATATGAAGATCGTTGGTTCTTCGTAAAAGATGCATAGTGAACATCAGACCCATAAGCCCGAGGTAATGATCGCCATGCAAATGACTTATGAAAATGTTACTGATACGATGCAGGTTTCCCTGATACTTCATCAACTGCATTTGCGCACCTTCACCGCAGTCAACCATGAAATGCTTATTTTGAATTTCGACTATTTGTGACGACGGAAATCTCCCAAAGGCTGGAAGAGCGCCACTCGAACCCAGGATCGTAATTTTGAAACTCATCGATTCACAAGTAACGCACAAAAAACAAATGACCAAAACCTGTAGGTCCTGGTCATTGGTCTAAAATATCTTGTAAGCGATTAGTTGTTGTCGCTGTCTTTCAAATCTTTTTCGATCTCGTGCATGAATACAGCATCGATCGCTTCTTCAACTTTGGGAAGAATGTTTAGCACACTATCCAATTGCGAGATCTTGATCAGCTTGGTGGTGTGGTCTGACAGGCACGACAGAACGAAAATTCCACCATCTTCCTGAACAATTCTGTTTCCTACCAACAAGGCACTCAACCCGGACGAGTCGGTATACTTTACCTCAGTTAGATCGAGAATAATATTGCGTACGCCTTCAGCGTGAAGCGTGATCAATTCAGATTTAAGGTTAGGGGCAACGCTTGAGTCCAACTTCTCTTCATGAAGGCGCAATAAGCTGTATTTCTCCTGTTTGTCGATCGTATATTTCATGTATGGGTAGTTCTACTGTTGCCTGATTTAAACAACTAAGCGCAATATATATTCAAAATCTTACTTTTTCTGTGTTTTTAGGTTAAGTGAATTTAACGAATTTAAGATGCTCTTTTCAATTCTGGAAAGGATGTTCTGATAGTCAACAGTGGGTAGGCCATCGCCGCGAACCTGTTGGTAAAGTTCCTTGTAACGCGCTGATATTGAGTTAACTGTCTCCTCGGTCATTTCGGGAACCTGCTGGCCTTCTTTTCCCTGGAAGCCATTCTCAATAAGCCACTGACGAACAAATTCTTTCGATAATTGCTTCTGAGGTTCTCCGTTTCGTTGCCGGTTCTCATATCCCTCAGCATAAAAATAACGCGATGAATCGGGTGTGTGTACCTCATCGATCAGGTAGATATTTCCGTGATTCTTCCCAAACTCATACTTGGTATCCACCAAGATCAGGTTGCGCTCCTTCGCCAACTCAGTTCCCTTCTGGTAAAGTTTTAATGTATAGTCTTCCAGCATTTTGTAATCTTCTTCGCTCACTAGACCTCGCTTCAAAATTTCTTCCCTGGAAATATCTTCATCATGACCAACCTTTGCTTTTGTTGTAGGCGTGATGATAGGCTGAGGAAGTTTGTCATTTTCTTTTAATCCTTCCGGAAGAGGAACTCCGCAGAGCAATCTTTTGCCAGCTTTGTATTCTCGGGCGGCATGCCCCGCCAGGTATCCGCGCACAACCATTTCAACCGGGAACGGTTCACATTTAAATCCGATCGTCACATTCGGATCAGGTGCAGAAATTACCCAGTTAGGAACGATACTTTTTGTTACGGCGAGATTGAATGCAGCAATCTGATTCAGCACCCGGCCTTTATCGGGAATTGCTTTTGGAAGTATAACATCAAAGGCTGAGATCCTGTCAGTGGCAACCATCGCCATGTACTCACCGAAATAATATACATCACGGACTTTGCCGCTGTAGAATCCAGTCTGGCCTGGAAAGTTGAATTTCGTTTCTTTAATCGCCTGCATACCAAGAATGGATGAAGGTTCAAATTAACGGTTTATAAAATGAAGTTTAAAATTTGTTTTTCGGAAGCGAGACTATTTTTCTCCTGTTAAAATCCCGGCCTTGTAGATCAGGGTTTTTACAAGGTTACCTTGCTCATTAAATTCCTTCCATTCTTTGTGCTTCTTGTCAGCGATGTATTCGCCCTGCTCTTTGATCTTTCCATTCTGATGATAGGCCGTGAATAAGCCGTGTTTCCGGTTTGATCTGTTTTCTCCGACAGACTCGACCTTCCCATCTTCATAGTAGGTTTTGAATGGACCAGCCATCAGGTTGAACTTAAATGTTTCCTCTTTTGAAACTTTGCCATTGGGGAAATAGCTGTATCGGACGCCGTGGAGTTTGCCAGCTTCGTAGGTTTCTTTTCGCTCAAGGGATTTTGTGCCGGGATAATAAAACAACCACGTGCCCTCAGGCTTCTGCAGTTTGAAGTGTTTTTCTGAAAGCGGGAATTCATTTTCGTCATAGCGAAGTTCCGTTGACTCAACACCAGTGGCGGACGCGTTTTCTTTTACTTTGATTTTTCCATTCGGATGATACTCATAATTGGTCCCCACTTTTTTGCCCTCACGATAAGTGAAACGATGTTGCACTTGTCCATTGGTGAAGTAGGCTATGTTATCGCCTTCAAGGGCTCCATTGGAAAAATTACCCTCGAGAATCAGGTGGCCATCGCGATCATAGTTTTTGTATTGTCCATTTTTAGAACCTTCTTCCATGGTCGAAACAGTTTCAAGTTGGCCATTGGGATAATAAGTTTTATAGAAGCCTTTTAAAATCCCATCCTGATAATTTGCTTCCGTTTCAATTTTGCCGTCTTCATAAAAAGTTCGCGTGATGCCATTCGGTTTTCCTTTTTTATATTGGCTTTCACGTTTGATCTTTCCTGAAGGGTAGTTTTCTTTAACAAGACCTTCTGGTTTCCCTTTCACGAAAAACGTTTCACCACGAATTTCTCCGTTGTCAAAGAACAATTGAACACTGTCAGTAAGTTTATCGTTTTGGTAGTACGCTTTCTGAATGGGTTTTCCATCATCGTTATAGATTTCAACTACGCCATGACGAAGGCCGTTGACGTAGGATAGCTTTCGCGCGAGTTTACCGTTCTGATGAAACTCTGTAAAAACCCCAGACTTTTCACCATCATCGTAATTGCCTTCCAGCATCAGCTTTCCATTTCGATAATAGCGTTTGTATTTACCGGCCAGCGTGGTGTCGCCATCAACTTTTGCCGTATAATCTTCCTGTAAAACTTTTCGTTGAGGGTCATAGTAGGTCCTGATCTCTTTGGGCTGCGCCAGGAGAGTGCTGCCAGTTATCAGCATCAACGGAAGAATAATTTTGTACATAAAGGGTTTTGTCATCTTAAAATAAAACAGCCTCGCAAATAACGCAAGGCCGTTTCGTTTGTTGTATTAGACGTTCAGCGCAAGCATGCAAAAATGCCCGCACAAGTTAGCTACATATTTTCAATCACGATCGCAGATGCACCACCGCCACCGTTGCAAATTCCGGCAACACCGATGGATGAATTATTTTGCTTTAGCACGTTTACCAACGTTGTCAAAATACGTGCACCGGAGGCACCCAGCGGATGGCCAAGTGCAACAGCTCCACCATTTACGTTGGCTTTCGCCGGATCAATTCCAAGTTTAGTATTATTCGCGATAGCAACACCAGAAAAAGCTTCGTTGATTTCATAATAGCCAACGTCCTTTTTATCTACGCCAGCAATTTTCATCGCTTTGGGAATTGCAATGGAAGGAGTGGTGGTAAACCACATCGGATCTTGAGCTGCATCCGCGAACCCTCTGATCTTCGCCAATGGCTTCAACCCAAGTTCCTGTGCTTTTTCTTTGCTCACAAGAACTAATGCGGAAGCGCCATCATTCAATGTTGATGCGTTTGCCGCAGTGACAGTTCCATCTTTTGAAAACGCCGGTTTCAAGGATGGAATCTTATCGAACATCACGTTCTTGTATTCTTCATCTTCACCGAAGATCGTGACGTTTCCCTTCTTATCTTTTAATTCAACCCCAATGATCTCGTCTTTAAATTTGCCAGCAGCCCATGACGCTGCAGAGCGCTTATATGAATTAACAGCGTATTCGTCTTGCGCCTGCCGAGTGATGTTCATTTCCTTAGCCGTGTTATCTGCACAAACGCCCATCGCACAGTGGTTGTAAACGTCGGTGAGACCATCCATCGAAAGTCCATCGATCAACTCTCCGTTTCCGAATTTATAACCCGTCCTCGCTTTCATTAAATAATACGGAATGTTGCTCATGCTTTCAGTTCCACCAGCGACAACAATGTCGTTGTGTCCAAGCATGATCGATTGAGCGCCGAGCAT
>CBQWHS010000394.1:0-4818 GCA_967728665.1 uncultured Chryseosolibacter sp.
CGCAAGCAGTGACCAATAGTGTGATCGCTGTTTTGGTTGCAGATTATTTGTTAGCACAATTACTGCTTGCATAATGATTAAAATAGAAAACATATCGAAATCTTTTGCCGACAAGGTTATCTTAAAAAATGTGAGTGGAGTTTTTGAAAAAGGAAAACCGAATCTCATCATTGGCGCCAGCGGAACTGGAAAAAGTGTGTTACTGAAATGCATCGTTGGATTGGTGCGGCCAGACTCCGGTCACGTTTACTTCGACAACCGCGACTTTTTCGAATGCGATCGTGACACTCGCGTGGAGATTAGAAGAGAAATCGGAATGCTTTTTCAGGGCGGTGCATTATTTGATTCTAAGAATGTGGAAGATAATGTACAGTTTCCTCTTGACACGTTGACAACTCAAGGTGTTTCTGAAAAACAAGATCGCGTAAACTTTTGTCTCAAACGCGTTGGCCTTGAAAATGTCAATAAGAAAATGCCTTCAGAAATAAGCGGGGGCATGAAAAAACGTGTCGGCATTGCCAGGGCAATTGTTAACAACCCAAATTATTTATTTTGTGATGAGCCAAACTCAGGGCTCGATCCGCAGACATCAATTTTAATTGACGAATTGATCGCCGATATCTCTGAAGATCTCGACATCACCACCATTGTGGTCACACATGACATGAACTCCGTGATGGGTATTGGCGAGAAGATCTTATTTATATACAAAGGCCAAAAATTATGGGAAGGAACCAAAACTGAAATCACCAGATCCCATGTTAAAGAACTTGACGATTTTGTTTTTGCTAATAAAGTGATGAATAGTCTTCGCGAAACAGGTTCGTTCTAATTCGCCCTTGGAAGTTCGATAAAAAACGAAGTGCCTCTACCCTGCTCAGTCTTAAACCAGATTTTTCCATTCATTTGTTCAAGTCCTTGTTTTGCAATGGCAAGGCCGAGTCCTGACCCGGATTTTTTGGTGCTGAAGTGAGGAAAGAATACTAATTCCTCAATCTCCGGAGAAATGCCAGCCCCATTATCCTGAACTTCTATTCTGAAGTCAAGGTCAAGCAATTGCAAGCTGATGTTAATTTTGACAGGTCGAGCCGGAACACCTGCCTGAAATCCATTGATGATTAAATTGGAAATCGTTCGTTCAAGCAGTTGCTCATCTCCATCAACAAAGGCGTTCTTCAAAGTCGATTTAAAACTCACTTCACCGGAGCTGCTATGAAGATCAACGCAACGCTGAATAACAGCGACCAAATCCACGCGAGCAATTTTTAACTCAGGCATTTTAGCGAAACCGCTGAAAGATGACGCAATTTCATTCAGCGTGTTGACTTGTCCGAGGAGCGATTCAATTGCCTTTTGTAGTTTCTCGGATGAGCCGTTGCCATTTTGAACCGAACGCTCCAACTGTTGAAGTGTTAACTTCATTGGTGTCAGCGGATTCTTTATTTCATGGGCAACTTGTTGTGCAATTTCACGCCATGCTTTTTCGCGCTGCGTAAGTTCAAGTTGACTCTTGCTCTCGCTCAACTTGTAAAGCATGGCGTTGTATTCTCTCACCATGATACCAATTTCGTCTGACGAATTCCATGACAAGGGTTTGTTAATATTCATCAATGATGTTCCTTTTAATGACCTCGTCATAAACGTGAGGGGAAACGTGAGCCACCGGGAAACAAAATATGAGAGTATAAGAAGCGCAATGAAGATCAGTGCAAAAATATTCAGGATGTTTCCAAGCAACACGATTTGGATTTTCTCCAATGAATGCGCAGACTGAAAAAATGGAACGGCCAGGATCCCCAAAAGATTCCCTGAAGTTGGCGAGCGTAACGATGTATATGCTACAAAATACGACAGCGTGCCGACATGTTCCGCTTCAATAAAATAATTTTCACCAGCACGGATTTTTTCCAATGCATTGGGATTAACAAAAGTTGAAATGAGATGATTCTCGAAAATCAAAGGCTGCGTGGTGCCTGCAAGCGTGCCATATGGATTGTAGACGTTTGCTTCCAATTTCGAAACACTTGCCAACTCCGTTAGTCTGTTGTTAAATGTTGCTGCACTCGGACCACTTGAAAATAATTGGTCTTCTACTTCTGATGTTAACTGTTGCGCCAGGCTTCTTGATTTGTTGAGATATTCATCATCCAGCTGTTGCTGAGATGATCGACTCGTTAAACCAAGTGTGGAAATACTGACAATGATCAACGGAACAAAATATGCAAGGTTCAAGTAAAGTTGAACACGTGCAGAGAAAAACAATCTTCTTCCCTGGGAATAATTTATCAGGCCTTGAATAAAAAAAAGGATTAGGATAACAAACAGGCCAAGAACGAACAGGAATGAAAAATTCGCGATTTGATAAATGGACCCCGTGCTTTTTGTGGAAACAATCGCAACACGATTACTGTCGTCCTCCAACGCGATGTGATCGTAACCATTCAATGCAATCCCCTCCGTGTATAATTTTGTATTACCAAGACCTCCTTTCACGAAATACTTTTCGTAATTAAAATCTCCTGATGAAAACTGCAGAACACCATTGGAAATAACAGCATAGCTGATCGATTGCTGGTGAAACATATCCTCTTGAGAATGATCGACCAGAAGCTCTGGGTAAACACTCTCCGGAATAATTTTCTTCAACGACAGTTCCAGCACTACATATCCCGAAACATTTTCAATACGCCTCACCGGCACAACAACAACATACTTCTGGGTAATATCAGACTTAGGGTTATTCACAAATCGAATTCCTTCGTATTCCGTTGCCTGTGCCTCCTTATCGTATTTACCGATCAGATTTGCAAACGTCGGCGCTTGTTCATTTCCAATGGGTTGTCCCACCGCATCATAGATAAAAATTTCAACATCATACTTATTGAAATAACTCGGCAAGAAATATTGTCGGATTTTCTGATCTATTGCTTGTCTTCTTAAAAATGGCGTTACAATCCTGGTTTGAGTAAATGCATCATTGGCGATTTTCACAGATGCCTCATGCAGAAGATACTCACCAAATACATCGCGATCAACCAAAAAATTACGCGCAAATCGGAATTGATCCTGGATTTTCTCGCGGTGACTAAAATACGTGATTGCAAAAGCAGAGTTCAGACCGAGGAAAAATACTGCGACAAAAAAATAGGAAAAGGTAGAGTAGCTCAAACGGTTAAGTGTTCTGTACATTCTAAAAAAGTAAACAGCAACGAAATAACAACTCGTAAGAAACAATGAAGACAAGTAAATTTGACGCGTCAATAAATTAAAGAATATGAAAAGCGCTGCCGCAACAATGAAACATAAAAAAAGTCGCAACCGGTTTTTGTCATTAACTAGAATGCGAGTAAACGCGTGTAAAAAAAGGAAAGAACAAATGCCGGAAATTAAAACGATACAATAACTAATGATCCGCAGAGAAGAAAAGTGCAGGTCTTGCGCGATATCAAGCGTGATGGACGAATTGTTGTAAATAGTTTGAATGACAACAAACGGAAACAAACCCGCATATAACACGCAGAGTGTACAGAAGACATTAATCACGATTCGCAAAACCGAAGACTGGGGAGTCAACCATTGCCCTGATTTGAAATAATTTTTAAAAATGTAAATACAGAGAAACAATATCACTATCATGTTTAGCAACAAGTCACCTAGGGAGGCATTCAGATTTGAGGCCGCAAAAATTCGAGGGTTAAAAAGTCCTGATCGAATAAAGATTCCGGGCACCGTAAAATAGGTCATTCCCTCTCGTATCAACCACACCACCACAATAAGGAACAATAACCCCAGGGCAACAGATGTCTTGGAAATTTTCTGAGCGAGCGTATAAAAGAGAGTCAGTAAAAGAACCAACAGAATTACGCTACATGTTGCACCAACCCAAACAACAAATGTATTCTGAACATAATAGCCCGGCAATGGTAGAATTTTGAACACCTGTTCTCCATTTACATTAATGGGTGCACCGGCAAGACTTTCAGGTTCGACTATTCGAATATCTGCCGAGGAAAAGATCTTGTGATTGTATTCGCGACTTAAATAGTCATTGGAAATAAGATAATCTCTATGCAGGAGAATCGCCGAGACAACATAGCGGTTTTGACTTAGGTCATGTCTGTGAATCAAGTAATCTCCTCCGCCTGATTTAATTATTCGGATATGACCGTTGGCATTAATTACGGCAGCTGATGGAACAAAAGTATTGCTCGACCAATAAACTATTGAATCACGATCGTAAATAAAAAAGGGAAACTTCGTCTGATTAGCAATAGCACCTGGGTCCTTAAGGTTGTCCGATATCAGCTGAAAATCGCTTTCCGATGCTTCGATTTCTCTCTCCACGTTTCGCGAGATATGCTCAGCTATTTTGAGGTTATCCCATGCACTTGAAACATAAAAGAAGCTGACTGCTACTCCTATCAACAAGGCAGCAGAAGCGACAGAAAGCCATATGATCCGGGACTTCAACCGAAACTTAATTTGATCATCAATAAAGTTAAGCAATTTACCTCGAGAGAGAAGGGTCGTATTTGATGCCGCCAATAAAGTGCAGATAGAACACACGAGACGTTCTATAATTCAAAGGGGCGAGAATGAGCATAACGGTTATTACCGTTCCTATATAGACCCATTCGGAAAAGTCGCCAATTGTATAAAGGATAATACTAATGATCAGCATCATCACAATTGTGAATGCATAGCTAACGTACATCGCTCCCTGATAAAATCCTGGCTCTGGCTCAAGCCGAAGTCCGCAAGTCGGACAAAATTCATTCATTTGATTGAACTTCGAAAGCTTGGTAATTGGATGCTTAA
>CBQWHS010000395.1:0-4813 GCA_967728665.1 uncultured Chryseosolibacter sp.
GTTGACGAATTCATTCCAATTCCTGTACGCTTGATTGATAAGGATTTCTTGATGCCTGTTGAAGATGTGTTCTCGATCACTGGTCGTGGAACTGTTGCTACAGGTCGTATCGAGCGCGGTATCATCAAAACTGGTGATCCAGTTCAGATCCTTGGAATGGGTGCTGAAAATCTTACTTCTACCATCACTGGTGTTGAAATGTTCCGTAAGATCCTTGACAGAGGTGAAGCTGGTGATAACGTTGGTCTTCTCCTCCGCGGTATTGAAAAAGAGCAGATCAAAAGAGGTATGGTTATTTGCAAGCCAAACTCTGTAACTCCTCACGCTAAGTTCAAGGCTGAAGTTTATGTCTTGTCAAAAGAAGAAGGTGGTCGTCACACTCCATTCTTTAACAAGTACCGCCCTCAGTTTTATTTCCGCACAACGGACGTAACAGGTGAGATCATGTTGCCAGCAGGTGTTGAAATGGTTATGCCTGGTGATAATATCTCTATCGAAGTTCAGTTGATCAATAAGATCGCTATGGAAAAAGGTCTTCGCTTCGCGATCCGCGAAGGTGGCCGTACTGTAGGATCAGGCCAGGTAACTGAGATCTTAGACTAAAACTAGAATCAAAGTCATACAAAGGCAGAAAGCAGGGACACTTGCTTTCTGCTTTTTTTAGTTTAAGTAACTGATCTTTAAATAATTACCTTCAAAATCGAAAGAGAAGGTAAAAACTTCAAGCTTTTTGCATTCAGGCTTTTTGCTTTCGGCTTTTTCTCCTACCTTTGCAGTCCTTTTGGGCTGAGTATACGGGTGCGGCTCAGGAGATTGGGTTATACTCGCAAAAGAGGCTGGCAAAAGGGTTTGAAAAACGAATTTTACTAAGAGTGTAGCCCATCCCGATTAAACTTTCGGGAGGTAGCGTATCTGGAAACAGATATAAAACTTATTGGGCGAGACTTGAAATAAACGGGTGTAGCTCAATTGGTAGAGTAGCGGTCTCCAAAACCGTTGGCTGGGAGTTCGAGTCTCTCCACCCGTGCAAAAATATTAGACTTCTTTGATGAGGAGCATGGATCAAAGAGGTGCCGAGGCAAAACCGTTGGCGGATCCCGATAGATATCAGGATTAACCCATGCAAAAACAAGGTCCTAAACCGGGCAGTGTAACGAAAAGAACCATGGAAAGATTAACAACCTATATCACAGAGTCATGGGACGAGATCAAGAACAAAGTGACTTGGTCGAAGTACAGTGAGTTGCAAGGTAGTGCAGTGCTTGTACTGGTTGCTTCAAGCATTTTTGCTTTGGTAATCGGCGCGATCGACTGGATGTTCAAAACAGGTCTGCAATTCTTTTATACTGAATTTTAATCTGGTATGGCCGAGCTGAAATGGTATGTACTGAGGGTCGTAAGTGGCCAGGAAAAGAAGGTAAAATCTTACCTGGAAACTGAGATCGAACGCTCGAAGCTTACGGATTTTATTCCGCAGGTACTTATACCTTCTGAGAAAGTATATGAGATGCGTGGAGGAAAGAAGCGTGTCAGAGAAAGAAACTTTTTCCCTGGTTACGTTTTGGTGTCTGCGGATCTTTCAAACGGAGAAGCTTATCACACGGTGAATAACATTCCTGGCGTGATCGGATTCCTCGGAAATAATGGAACAGGTCAATCGAAAGATCCTGTTGCGCTTCGCCAATCGGAAGTGAATAGAATTTTGGGTAAGGTGGATGAGATTGACGAATTCGAAGTAAAACTTGAAACTCCATTTATTAAAGGAGAATCAGTGAAAGTAATGGATGGTCCATTCAGTGGATTCACCGGCAACGTGGAAGAAATTTTTGAAGATAAAAAGAAGCTCAATGTTATGGTTAAGATCTTCGGCCGTAACACTCCAGTAGAGTTGAGCTACATGCAAGTAGAAAAATTAGAGTAAAAGAAATTCAGCTAAGCGAATATGGCAAAGGAAGTAACAGGTTATCTGAAATTACAGGTAAAAGGCGGATCAGCGAATCCGGCACCTCCAATCGGTCCTGCATTGGGTTCCAAAGGTCTAAACATCATGGACTTTTGCAAGCAGTTCAATGCACGTACACAAGACAAACCAGGGCAAGTTCTGCCGGTTTTAATTACCATCTATAACGACAAGTCATTTGACTTCGTAATTAAGACTCCTCCAGCAGCCATATTAATTTTAGACGCTGCTAAAAAACCAAAAGGTTCTGCTGAACCTAACCGCAATAAAGTTGGATCCATCACTTGGGATCAAGTGAAGACCATCGCGGAAACAAAAATGCCCGACCTCAACGCATTCAAAGTAGAATCTGCTATGAAGATGGTTGCTGGTACTGCACGCAGCATGGGTATCACAGTATCTGGAAAAGCTCCTTGGGATAATTAATACTTAAGACAATGGCAAGAATTTCAAAAAACAGAAAAGCTGTTTTAGCTAAATACAACTCGGAGAAGGAATATTCTCTGGAAGATGCAGCGAAAGTGTTGAAAGAAATCACTTTCACAAAGTTCGATGCTTCTGTTGATCTCGATATTCGCTTAGGTGTTGATCCTAAGAAATCAGATCAGATGGTTCGTGGTGTTGTTTCATTACCTCATGGTATTGGAAAAGTTGTTCGCGTGTTGGTTCTTTCAACACCTGACAAACACCAGGAAGCAAAAGATGCTGGAGCCGATTATGTTGGCCTCGATGAATATATTCAGCAAATCGAAAAAGGCTGGACAGACATTGATGTGATCATCTGTACTCCAACCGTTATGGCAAAAGTGGGTAAACTAGGTAAAGTACTTGGTCCACGCGGTTTAATGCCAAATCCAAAATCAGGAACTGTTACGCTCGAAGTCGGTAAAGCCGTGAAAGAAGTAAAAGCCGGTAAAATCGACTTCAAAATTGATAAACAAGGTATCATCCACGTGGGCATTGGAAAAGCTTCCTTCTCGGCTGAAAACATCCGGGACAATGCTGCCGAAATGATCCAAACTGTCGCAAAGTTAAAACCTGCCTCTGCGAAAGGTGACTACTTCAGAAGTATCACTATCTCGACAACAATGAGTCCAGGTGTAGCTGTCGACAAGAATTCAATTGCTGGTATTTAAGATTTAAAAAAACATGACCAGAGAAGAAAAAGCACAGATTATAGAAGAGCTTGCAGAGAAGTTTGCAAACAACGGCCACTTCTATATCACTGATGCAACCGGATTTACGGTAGCTCAAGTGAATAATTTTAGAAGACTTTGTTTCAAGAGCGGTGTGGAATATCGTGTTTACAAAAACACGTTGATTCAGAAAGCACTTGAAAGACAAGAAGGCACGGACTTCTCACCTTTGTTCAAAGTATTACATGGTTTTTCAGGAGTAATCTTCTCGAAAGAAGCAGGTAATGTTCCAGCAAAAGTGATCAGGGAATTCCGTAAAAAGTTAGAAGGCAAACCGGTACTGAAAGGAGCTTCTATTAATTCGGACCTGTTTATTGGGGACGAAAACTTGAATATGCTCGCAGACCTTAAGTCTAAAAACGAGCTCATCGGAGATGTCATTGCGTTGCTTCAGTCTCCTGCTAAGAACGTTATCTCTGCTTTGCAAAGTGGTAAACACACTGTTGCAGGCTTGGTTAAAGCTCTCGAACAACGCGCTACTAAATAATTGTTGAACCTTAGAATTAATTAAATTTTTACAAAAATGGCTGATATTAAAGCTCTTGGAGATCAACTTGTTGAACTCACCGTTAAAGAAGTAAACGAACTCGCTTCTTATCTTAAAGAAACTTACGGTATTGAACCTGCGGCTGCTGCTGTAGCTGTTGCTGCACCCGGTGCAGGTGGAGCTGCGGCTGCCGCTGAAAAGACAAACTTCGATGTAGTATTGAAGGCCGCTGGTGCTAACAAACTTCAGATCGTTAAGTTAGTGAAAGAGCTTACTGGTCTTGGCTTGAAAGAAGCTAAGGATGTAGTTGATGGCGCTCCTAAAACTATCAAGGAAGGCTTACCTAAAGACGAAGCAGAAAATCTTAAGAAGCAACTCGTTGAGGCTGGTGCCGAAGTCGAGTTGAAGTAATCTTCTGAACACGAAGAGTACCGTCATACAAGCTTCGGTTAGACCCTGGTCTATATTAAATATAGGCAGGGTCTATCCCCATTTATGCCAGTTGGCATTTTGTACTCGAACTTTTGTATGAACACAGGATGTTGTGTTCGTACCCTAAAAATGTGAGACACTGTGAAGTGCCTTGATAAGTCCAGGATTTACAACCTATAAAAGAAATTACCTTGGCAAAGAAGATGAATACCGGTAGAATCGACTTCTCTTCAATTGAGAAAGTCCTTGACTACCCAGACTTTCTGGATCTGCAACTCCAGTCATTCAAAGATTTCCTTCAAATCGAAACTCCTGCCGAAAAAAGACAAAATGAAGGTCTTTATAAGGTGTTCGCTGAGAATTTTCCGATCAGCGATTCGCGTGAAAATTTCGTGTTGGAATTCGTTGACTATACGATTGATCCTCCAAAATATAATGTTGATGAATGCATCGACAGAGGATTAACGTTCTCCGTTCCATTGAAGGCTAAGCTTAGACTTACCTGTAATGACGAGGACAACGAAGACTTCGAAACAATCGAGCAGGAAGTATTTCTAGGAAACATTCCGTACATGACGGAGAAAGGTTCATTTGTGATTAATGGCGCTGAACGTGTCATCGTATCGCAGCTGCACCGTTCACCTGGTGTGTTCTTCGCGATGAGCAAGCACACGAACGGAACTAAGCTTTATTCAGCCCGTATCATTCCTTTCAAGGGATCATGGATTGAATTTGCTA
>CBQWHS010000396.1:0-4788 GCA_967728665.1 uncultured Chryseosolibacter sp.
GCCAAAGCCAGTAAGCATGCCCGCACATTTGGAAGTAATTAGACTTTTGTGTCTGAACTCTTCACGTGCGTAAACATTTGAAATGTGAACTTCTACAACCGGAGTTTTAATTCCGCCAATAGCATCATGGATGGCGACAGAAGTGTGTGTGTAAGCGCCGGCATTCAAAACAATTCCGTCATACGAAAATCCGACTTCCTGAATTTTATTGATCAACTCACCTTCGACGTTTGATTGATAATATGAAAGGTCGACGGAACTGAATCTTTTTTTCAAGCTGATAAGAAATTCTTCAAACGACTGGCTTCCATAGATTGAAGTTTCACGTTTGCCGAGAAGATTAAGATTTGGACCGTTGATGATTTGAATTTTCATGGTTGAAAGATACTCAATGAAGCCAATTGCCACAAGGTTCGGCGACTGCTACACGTTTGCCAGATCGAACGATATGTGTTCTCATGAATTGTCGCATTAAAATTGCAACTTGCTTTTGAAAAAATTAAGAGCGATTCATGTGGGACCAACAGATCAAGCATTTTAAAAATTATCTCAAGCTTGAGCTTTCGTTGTCTAATAATTCTATTGAAGCATATGTGCGAGATGTTGAAAAACTAAAACAGTTTGTGACATTGAAACACAAATCGCTCAGCGCGTTCAAGCTGACGTCAAAGCACCTTCAGGGTTTCATAGAATTTGTAAATGAGCTGGGGATGAGCGCGCACAGTCAGGCGAGAATTCTGTCAGGCGTAAAATCCTTTTATAAGTATTTGCTTATGGAAGAATTGATCGAGATAGATCCGACTTCATTAATAGAAGGCCCGAAGCTGGGCAGAAAACTACCAGACACGCTTAGTTTTCCGGAAATAGAAAAATTATTTGACGCGATTGATTTGTCTTCCCCGGAGGGAGGAAGGAACCGGGCGATGCTGGAGGTTTTGTACAGCTCCGGACTTCGCGTTTCAGAGTTGGTGGATCTGAAATTGACAAATATTTATTTCGATGTCGGATTTTTGCGCGTTATCGGGAAAGGGAGCAAAGAACGTTTGGTGCCGATCGGTCGTGATGCAATGAAGTTCGTGAAAATTTACACGGATGAAATTCGTGGGAAGTCCCCGCATAAACCTCCGAACAAAGGTCACGAAGCATTTGTTTTCTTAAACAGGAATGGACGAAAGATCACACGGGTGATGGTGTTTACGATCATTAAAAATCTGGCCAAAGCCATAGGACTAAAAAAGAAAATTAGCCCGCATACGTTTCGGCATTCATTCGCAACACACCTCATTGAAGGAGGAGCCGACCTCAGGGCGGTTCAGGAAATGCTGGGTCACGAGTCGATCACGACAACGGAAATTTATACGCACCTGGATCGTGATTATTTAAGGCAAGTCATCCAGGAATTTCATCCTAGAAGTAAAACGGAGTTGCCCCGTCGATAAACGCGATAGGACAACTCCGCAGATCAAATAATTTAAAATTCCGATTTAGAATTTAAAGGTAAGTCCGACCGACAGAGGTGCAATACCGTATCCCAATTCTCCGTAAGCTGCCACTTTTGGTGCAAAATAGTAACGCGCACCAGCGAAAATTCCTGTGCGAACATTTCCACCATAGGCGTCATTATAACCTGTAAGCGTACTTCCATTATATGAATAGCTGGATACAACATATCCAAGAAACGCACCACCGTAGATGTCAAGTTTTTCATTCGTGATCCCAAACAATTCACTAAAGTGATATGATCCGCGTGCGCCAAAGTCAATGAAATTATAATTCAACTTGTAGCCACCGAACCCATAGTTATAAGTCGCGGTTGAGTAGCCCAGGTATCCACCGATTGTCAATTTATCAGTGAACGCATATTCGCCAGATACCAAGAGAGAGACACCTCCACCTGGACCATAGTAATAACCAAGGCCAAGTCCGGCGTTAAGTAAGAAATCGCCTTTTTGGTATTGGGCCTTTGAAGCAAAAGAAGCCAAGATAATTGTAGCCAGTAAAAGTAGTTTTTTCATGGTTAACTGTTTTTTAGTCGTGCCGCGAACTTATAAAATTTTTCAATACGTTGATCGCTCAAAGCACAAGTAAAACACTTTAAAATCGTCCAACTGCCGTATCTTCGCGGCCATGTATAAATTGTTAGTTCGGCCTCTTTTGTTTTTGGTCGATGCCGAAAAAATTCACCACATTGTTTTTCGCCTTTTGAAAGTTATTGGTGCCGTTCCTGGAGGTAAAAACTTTCTTTCACTCTTATATAATTATCGCAATCCAAAAATATATAAGACACTTTTTGGAATTGATTTTAAAAATCCTGTTGGCCTAGCTGCAGGTTTTGATAAGAATGCTGTTTTGATTGATGAACTCGCATGCTTGGGTTTTGGATTTATTGAAATCGGCACGCTCACGCCACGTCCTCAACCAGGAAATCCGAAGCCTCGATTGTTTCGCTTACCTTCTGATCAGGCGCTGATCAATAGAATGGGATTCAACAATGACGGCGTTCAGGTTGCTGTTGAACGATTAAAAAAAAGGAGGTCTGACATTGTGGTGGGTGGCAACATCGGCAAGAATAAGGATACTCCAAACGAAATGGCAGCAGATGATTATACATACGCGTTTGAAGTTTTATATGATCACGTTGATTATTTTGTTGTAAACGTTAGCTCACCGAACACTCCCGGACTGAGGGCGTTGCAAGAGCGCGAGCCGTTAACTCATTTGCTTCGGTTTATAAAAAAACTTGCCGCTCGAAGAAAGAATGCAAAAGCCGTGTTGTTAAAGATAGCTCCTGATCTCAGTGAAGAACAGTTGAATGATATTGTTGAAATTGTTCAGGATACCAAAACGGATGGCATAATTGCTACCAACACAACTATTTCCCGCGAAGGGTTGAATACAACGGCTAGAGAAATTTCAGAAATAGGTGCTGGAGGATTGTCAGGAGCGCCACTGAAGGATCGCTCGAATGAGATAATTCGATATTTGCGGAAACAGCTTGGTCCCCGGTATCCCATCATTGGCGTGGGAGGAATTATGAATGCAGATGATGCCATTGAAAAATTATCAGCAGGAGCAGACCTTGTGCAGATCTATACAGGATTTATTTATGAAGGCCCCGGTTTTGCAAAAGCTATCAATAAAGAAATAGCTAGACGCCTTAGTTAGGTACTTTCGTAAAGTGCAACGTTGCCTTTATCGACCCATCAAGTTGGCCGTAATTAGGAAAATCGAAAGTGCCGGATCGTTGTGTGGACGCAGTCAAATTTTGCTCAGTCAATTCATCGATATCATACTGTCCTGTTAAATCAATGTATTCGAACTTGTAGCCTATCGCGAGATTAAGTTTGCGATCGGTTAATTCATATGTCCCCGGATAAGTTGTGTTATTTTTATCGGTGAGCGTTACCGTTCCGTCATTTCGAAAATCGAGTACTACCGGAAGTTCGTTATCACCTAGCGTGAATGCTGGGATAATTCCTTTTGGGTTCACTTTGAAGTCGGCAGTCTGACCGGCCCATTTTCCGGTTATTGATGCTATTATTTTTTCATCGTCTTCTTTGCAGGAGGAAATAACCAAAAAAAGGTAGAGTAAAACAGTGATACTCGTTATGCTGTTTTTCACTAGATTGGTTAGCCCAATTAATGCCGGTCGCCTTTGGATGAATAGGGACTTCATATGCAAATGGTTTCTATACTACTGCCAGAAAAAAGCATGCCCTTGGCGAGCAGCGGTAAAGCTTTATTCAATAAACAACTTGAATTTTAAATTTCGAAGTATGTCAACTCTAAAAACCTCTTGCTTCATAATTCTGACGGTTGCTGGTAGCAGTTTTCTTTTTTCGTTGAAAAAGGACGAATTGAAAGCTACGGGCATTTACTCAAAACCTGTAAGCGCACCAATCACAATGTGCGGGTCTCAATTTTTGGACTGGGCTGACACTACTGTTGCTGCACCGAAATTATTTTCTGACTTGGGTTCGCTCAATTACAAAGTCACTACGCGTTCAGTCGAAGCGCAGAAATTTTTCAACCAGGGATTAAGATTTATTTATGGATTTAATCACTGGGAGGCTATTCAGTCATTCAAACATGCGATCAATATTGATCCGGATTTCGCGATGGCATATTGGGGTTTGGCGCTGGCTTATGGTCCTAACTTGAACGATGTAAGTTCCAATAACCGCGAACGCCTGGCGCAAGAAGCTGTGGAGAAAGCTGGTGCGAAGAACAAAAATCTTTCTGCGGTGGAAAGCGACTTGATCGAAGCAATTGCCACACGCTATGACGGGAAAATTCATGTGGTGCGCGATACGTTGAACAAAGCATATGGGGATGCAATGATCGCCCTTGCCAAGAAATATCCTGATGATCCGGAAGTTCAAACGAATTGTGCTGATGCAATAATGAATACCATGCCATGGGATTATTGGCTGACCGATGGTTCGCCGAAACCAGCAACACAACAGGCAAAACTTGTCCTTGAAAAAATGCTCAAAAAGTTTCCTGATCATCCTGGGGCAAATCATTTATACATTCACCTTGTTGAGGCATCGCCAACACCAGACATTGCATTAAACAGCGCAAAAGTTTTAGAAACTTCAATGCCAGCTGCCGGGCACCTCGTTCATATGCCCTCGCATATTTATGTCCGGGTCGGCGAATATGGAAAATCGATCAAGCAGAATTTGCTTGCCGCGAAAGCTGACGAAGAATATTTATCAAACTCAGCGAATAAAGGAATGTACCGTTCAGGCTACTATCCGCACAATATAGACTTCGTTTGTTACA
>CBQWHS010000397.1:0-4769 GCA_967728665.1 uncultured Chryseosolibacter sp.
TAGAGTTTGATGCCGATGATATCCTTTGGGTTTATGAGGCTTACTTCCTTGAAACTGAAAGTAAGTTTTTTGAGTTACTGGAAGTTTTTCTGCCACAGCACACGATTGCCCGAGAACTGCTAACAACGGAAATCGAAAACCTTCGCCTATATGGCTATGGTATAAAGGGTTTTATCCTTTCTATGATTGAGACCGCGCTAAGGATCTCGGATAAGAAAATTCCTATCGAAGTAATAGAAAAAATAATAAATGAGGGGAAGGCATTGCTGGAGAAACCCGTTGAGATAATCGATGGGGTGGAGGATGTTTTGAAAAGTTTGCGCTCGTCATACAAGCTGGTGATGGCCACGAAAGGAGATCTGCTCGACCAGGAACGCAAACTGAAGAAGTCGGGCCTCGAACATTACTTTCATCACATCGAAATTATGTCCGACAAGAAAGAGAATGATTACAAAAAATTAATTCGTCATCTCGACATTAAGCCAGATGAGTTTTTAATGATTGGAAACTCACTGAAGTCTGATGCATTGCCTGTGTTGAATATTGGAGGACACGCGATTCATGTTCCATATCACATCACCTGGGAGCACGAGACCATTGAAACAAACATCGAGCATCAGAATTTCCGTCAAGCGGAAAAAATAACAGATGTCTTGCAATTACTTTAACTCTAGTGCGCATTAGATAGAAAAAAATGAGGCGCAGTAAAACACCCGCCCCATCCTTTACCTGTAAACTTTTATTGCCCCTGCTTAACAGGGTGAATTTCTGACGGCAACAAACCGTGAGCTTCTTTATGCGTGCTGATAATGGAGAGAGAATCCTTGGCTTCAGACAAACATGCTACAATTCCCGCTTTTTCGTCCACCCAATAATTGATGAAGTTTACGTTATTCTTGCCTTGGACGGCGAGATCCTTCACATGTGCATCGGCAACTGCCGCAGCCGTAACAGGACCTCCGATTTTATGAATGTCGAGGAAAAATTGACTGTCCCCAACAGGCAATGCTTCAACACCATCTGACACGGCGTAAACGCGATCAGGCACAAGCCCATGTGCTTCCTTGTGAGTGTTGGAAACCGAAGCTGAGTCAGGAGATTCTGCCAGGCAATACACCTTTCCCGCTTTTTCATCAACCCAATACTTAACGAAGCTGACATTAAATTTTCCCTGTGTGTTCAAATCCTTTTGATGTGCATCTGCTACGGCTTCAAAGGAAACTTTTCCAGGCTCAAGATTATGAACATCGAGAAACAGGTGTTTGGTTGCACTCACATCCTGATCTGGAGCGCTTGTCTTTTCTTTGGGGGTTTGAGTGTTACATGCTAACAACATGGACAAAGAGGAAATGATAAGTGTTTTTTTCATAGAGATTTTTGTTTCGGTCATCGTCACCGGCAGGCGCGAACCGCTAATGCCAGCTAAGTCTTAACCTTGATTTCAGTTTTTTTGCGTAAAATTAAAGTAGGGAGTATTGAAACGATGCAACGAATAATTCATTCAATCGTTGAATTGTTTCAACTTTCATTACTGGTGTGTTGGATTTCTTGATTGAAAAAAATCGATTCAAATCCTGCAACAAATGGATCACGTTGAGAGTTGACACTTTAAACAGAATACCAGATGCCGATCTATATGGACTCTCACAATGCCCCTGGTGTAACAGCACGTGACATCGCTGAAGCTCATTACAGGGATGTTGGGATTGAAAAGGAATTCCAATGCAGGTGCATGACTTATTGGTTTGACGAAGGAGAGGGCAACGTGTTCTGTCTGATTGAGGCACCAACCAAAGAAGCAGTCATCCAGATGCATTCGCAAGCACACGGACTTGTACCAAATGAAATTATCGAAGTTGATCAGGCTCTTGTTCAATCTTTTTTGGGAAGGATTAAAGATCCGGAGAAAAAATCATCAACCCAGGTTTTGAACATTTTCACTGATCGCGCCTATCGCGTGGCCGTGATTGTAAAAATTATAGATGGTAAGTTGTTGCGCTTGCAACTTGATGATGATAGCGCTGATAAAATACTGTTGCGATTGAATGATGTGGTTGTTTCTAAATTGAGATGTTTTGAAGGAAATCGCGTTGAGTGGGAGCAAGACGATTTATTGTTTTCGTTCACGAGCGCTCATAACGCGATGAACTTTGCAAAGGAAGTTTACGATGAAACTGCCGATGATGCCAACATGCTTCAACTTAGAATCTGTATTGACGGTGGACAACCCGTGACAAAAAACGAAAATTTGTTTGGAGATACATTGACGATTGTTCAGGCGTTGTCGTGGCTCACTCCGGCGAAAACCGTTTCCATGACGCAAGCTATTCGCGATCAGGTTAATCATCTTCTGGTGAATTCCGGACTACCAATCCGTTCGCTGGTTCCAATTGAACAGGATTTCTTGTTAGCCTTAATGCGAATTTTGCAAGAGTTCTGGAATGACCCTGAATTCGACAATCCTCAATTTTGTGAGGCAATGTCGATGAGCAAACCACAGCTGTATCGAAAAAGCATTAGTGTGACAGGCATGTCGCCAAATAATTTATTGAGAGACTATAGGCTTAATCAGGCATTGAAGTTACTGAAGAAGCAAAGTCGAAATATTACCGAGACAACATTTGACACCGGGTTCACCACGCCATCATACTTTGCAAAGTGTTTCCTTAAGAAATTCGGAATCCATCCGCAGACCTACTTGAAAGAATAGATACACCACGAACGCACTAAGGACAGATTTAATTGCCAGTGGGCTTTCGTGAGCGGCGCGATCAGCTCACGGCTATTCTTCATCGTTTCTTAAAGAGCACGATGCAAAGTGTAGTCGCGCTGGCGTTTGAAATGAATGGCGAGGGTTTAGAATTCAACAACAATTTCCGAAAATATCCTTCTTGTATTTCTCAGAAGTGCGCATTAAAGATGATTCCGGATTCATAAAATCATTCCGCTGAAAGTTGAGGGCGACACACATTTTCTTACCATCATACTGCTTTCTGCCCTTGTGGGGTAATCCTTACTGCGCTTTGTCTCTTGTTTCTTCGTGGCAATAAAAAAACCGCTCGCTATTCACGAACGGTTTCTAAATCTATGAGCTTATCTTCTGATTACTCAGCGACAACTTTTACACTAATCTCGTGCTTCACTTCTTTGTGAAGATCAAGCGTAGCCTTGTATGTACCAACTTGCTTTGGGCTTTCTTTTAGGATCACCTTCTTGCGATCGATATCAAGACCTTTTGCTTTCAACGCGTCAGCAATCTGAAGTGCTGTAATAGCACCGAAGATCTTTCCGCTCTCGCCAGCCTTTGTCTTAATTTCAATTGTAAGTTCACCAACTTTAGCCGCAAGCGCTTCGGCATCTTGCTTCACTTTTGCAGCTTTATGGGCAGCCTGGCGAACGTTTTCATTTACCAGTCTCTTGTTCGAATCGTTGGCAATAAAAGCGATGCCATTTGGAATAAGGAAATTGTTTCCATATCCGGCTTTCACTTTTACAATATCATTTTTATAGCCAAGGCCCTGAACGTCTTGTTTCAAAATCACTTCCATGTTCGTGTGTCTTTAAGGTTCAACGATTACTTTAATGAATCACCAACATAAGGAAGTAATGCCAGGTGACGCGCACGCTTTACAGCTTGCGACACTTTTTTCTGGAATTTCAAACTTGTTCCGGTGAGTCTCCGTGGCAAAATCTTGCCCTGCTCATTGATAAATTTCAATAAGAAGTCAGGATCCTTGTAATCGATATACTTGATACCGTTTTTCTTGAAGCGGCAGTACTTAGGTTTAATTTCTGCGCGCTTGATTGGTTCGTTCATTAATGTCATCGTGAAGTTTCCTCCTCTTTGCGGGCTACTGGTTTCCTGTTTTCTTTTCTGAATTCTCCTTTGCGTCTGCGCTCATTGTACACAACCGCATGCTTATCAAGCACCGTTGTTAAAAATCGCATTACAGATTCGTCTCGTCTGTACTCGGTCTCGAGTGTGTTGATCACGCCTGATTCTGCCGCAAATTCGATGAGGTTGTAAAAGCCAGTTGACTTTTTGTTGATGGGATAGGCCATCTTCTTAAGTCCCCAATGCTCTGTGTTGATAATATCAGCTTTCGCTTTTTTCAACACCTTCACGAACTTTTCGACAGTATCCTTTGCCTGGTCGTCAGACAAAACGGGATTTAAAATGAATACCGTCTCGTAATTGTTCATAATATGTTTTAAGTTTTGAGGGTGCAAATGTAGCAAAACACCCCGAAACTAAAAAACAGTCCTCCGCTATTTCTTGCAATCTCCATTGCCAGAAAAACGTTTGCAAAAGCATGGAAACGCCCTTTTTGGCGGTATTAATTGCCTTTCACTTTCGAACATTTTGGGGTATTTTAGAGCACTCATGACCGTTTCTACCCGATTCTTGATGGTTATAGCCAGTCTCCCAATGCTCTTCACAGGGTGCCGGCAAAAGCAGGTGGATTTTACATCCGAAGTCAAGCCGATACTAAACAAGCATTGTATCACCTGCCACGGTGGGGTGAAGCAAAACGGTGGCTTTAGTGTACTCTTTCGTGAGGAGGCTCTTGATACTACCGAATCTGGTAAATACGCGATCGTTCCCGGTCATCCCGACAAAAGCGAAATGATCCGAAGGTTGACGGCAAAAGATCCTGAGGAGCGCATGCCCTATAAAAAGGATCCGTTATCGGGTCACGAAATCAAAATCCTTACAACATGGATTGAACAGGGTGCGAACTGGGGCGAACATTGGGCCTATCGTCCAC
>CBQWHS010000398.1:0-4744 GCA_967728665.1 uncultured Chryseosolibacter sp.
AGATCCGCTCGAGCGCCAGCAAAATCTTTGGCTTGTATTTTTTTCCGGACCGCATCAAATGCATCCTGAGAGAATGTTAAGAAGCAAGACACTTGAAGAAGCAGAAGCAGGACTAGTTTTTTCATAGCTCGAAGATTCGCCAAGTTATAAATTATTCAGCTTTTTATTCATCGACAAACGGTTTAATCCGTCTGACAGAAATCTTAACGCTATTTACCAAATCCCTGTATCTTGGCAGGATAAAATTGTCGATATGAAGTTGCGCGTTGCCACGTTTTTAGTTGTTGGACTTTTTACCTCCCGGCTTGTCATTGCTCAACAGGAGCAACCCCTGGATATGAAGATGGATTTCGAGGAATACGATCCTCCATCAAGCCTCGTTGTTCCAGAACATCGATTAAAAAAAGCAAAGTTTCCATTCATCGATATTCATAACCATTATGGAAACATGAACACGGCCGATCTATCGGAACGTGTAAAATTTATGGATGAGCTGAACATGGGAGTAATGGTGAATTTGAGCGGTCGAGGTTTCAGAAGCAGTGGTGACCACCTGGAAAAATCGATCGAAAACATAAACAAGCAGTACCCAACACGGTTTGTGCTTTTTACGAATATCAATTTTGCAGATATAGACAATCCCGATTGGTCGGCGAGAATGGCAAAGCAAGTTGAAGATGATGTGAAACGAGGCGCAAAAGGGTTGAAGATCTATAAAGACCTCGGGCTTCATGTGAAAGACGCTAGTGGAAAGCGTGTTGCCGTAGACGATCCGAGAATTGATCCGGTGTGGGCAAAGTGTGGCGAGTTGGGAATCCCTGTTTTAATTCACTCTGCTGATCCCAAGCAATTTTGGGATCCGATTGATAAAAACAACGAACGCTGGCTGGAGTTGAAATTACATCCGCGAAGACGGTATGATGAATCTTTTGCAAGTTGGCAAACGATCATAGATGAGCAACACAATGTCTTTAAGAGACATCCAAAAACAAAATTCATCAATGCACATTTAGGCTGGTATGGCAACAACCTGGCGAAGCTTAGTGAATTTATGGATCAATATCCGAACATGTACACGGAGATCGGTGCCGTGATTGCCGAACTTGGTCGCCAGCCACGAGCAGCAAAAGCATTTTTAACAAAGTATCAGGATCGTGTATTGTTTGGAAAAGATAGTTGGGTGCCTGAAGAGTACGAAACATATTTTCGTGTGCTGGAAACGGCTGATGAATATTTTCCATATCACAAACGCTATCATGCTTTCTGGAGAATGTACGGCCTGGAATTACCGGATGAGGTGTTGAAAAAAATCTATTATAAGAATGCTTTGAAATTAATTCCCGCCCTGGACTCAAAACAGTTTCCGAAATAGCAATAATTTCATTGACTTGACTTTTTCTGACTGTTGCTATCACGCGATTGTCTTATTGATTAGTTTGCCGAAAAATTAATCATGAAGTTTTCGGGTGAACAAGTAGACGAGCTGATCAGAACAAGGCGGTCAGTCTTTTCTCAATTCTATACAGGCGAAATAGTTGACGATTCGATTGTTCAACAAATGCTGCTTAATGCAAGTTGGGCACCCACGCACAAACTGACACAGCCATGGCGCTTTCTTGTTTTTACTGGCGAAGGATTAAAAAAGTTTGCTGAGGTGCAATCTGAGGTATATAAATCGGTGACAACTGCGGATGGAACTTTTAGTGAAGAAAAATATCAAAATTTGCTGACGAAGCCGCTTTTGTCTTCGCACATCATTGCTATTGCCATGAGGCGCGATCCAAAAAATTCGGTTCCGGAAATTGAAGAGGCGGGTGCTGTTTTTTGTGCGATACAAAACATGTATCTGACAGCAACCGGGTATGGGATCGGATGCTAATTAAGCACGGGCGGAATCACATATTTTGAAGAAGCCAAAAAAGCTTTTAATCTGGCCGATGATGATCGCCTTATTGGTTTCATGCATGTCGGAATACCAAAACCAATGGAATATAAAAGTAAGCGAACACCGGTCGAAGAATTTTCCCAGTGGATACGTTGAAATTATTTCCCGAGAGTGGTCGTTTCTAAAATCCGGTCACATTTTTGTTTGATACGTAGCGGTATTCGGGCAGTTTATTTCTAACTTAATAAAAATGATTCTTATGAAGAGGTCGACATTCATTTTCGCTTTTATTTTCGCTGCCATTGTTATTAAGGCGCAAGTTATTGGCAAGGTATTTCCTGCAATGGAAGCTGAGACTGTGGAAGACAAAAAAGTGAAGTTGCCAAATGATGTTAATGGCAAGTATACCCTGATCGGAATGGCGTACAGCAAGAAATCAGAGGATGAACTGAATTCGTGGTTTCAACCTGTTTTCCAAAAATTTATTCAGAAATCCACAGGACTTTTGTCAGGTTTTACTTACGATGTTAACGTTTACTTTGTGCCGATGTTTACAGGCGTGAACGCTGCGGCAACGGGCACTGCTAAGAAAAAAGCAATTAAAAACGTTGATCCACAACTGTTGCCCTACATCCTATTTTATAAGGGAGAATTAAAGCCATACAAGGAAGCGCTTGATTTTGAAAAACGTGATATTCCTTATTTTTTTGTTCTTGATCCTCAAGGTAAAATAGTGTACGCTACGTCTGGCCAATATTCCACGCAAAAGATGGATGACGTGGAAGAGCACATTGAATAAAAATTAAATGAACGTACTCGAACTTTTGGGAATCGCGTTGGCGCCTGGCAGTGCGATCATGCTTTATATTTATCTAAAAGACAAACATGAGCGTGAGCCGTTGTCATTATTGCTGATAAGTTTTCTCTATGGAGTGCTGAGTACAATAATTACACTGACCATTAGTCTTCCTGTTGAGTTTTTGCTGGTGCTACAGAAAGGCGATCTCGTCCATGAATTTTTTGATGCGTTCTTAAAAGTTGCTCTTGTTGAAGAGTTCAGCAAGTTTGTTTTTGTAAGATTTGTTCTTTTTCGAAATAGAAATTTCAATGAGCCATTTGATGGGATTGTTTATGCGGTGATGGTGAGCATGGGTTTTGCAACATTTGAAAACATCATCTACGTTTTCCAATACGGTTTTGAAACTGGAATTCTTCGGATGTTCACAGCTGTTCCAGCACATGCAACGTTCGGTGTGATGATGGGTTACTTTCTTGGCAAAGCAAAATTCTCCCAAGCCAATAAATTTTCATTAAGCATCGTGGCTTTAATTGCTGCAACTGTCTTTCACGGCGCGTATGATTATTTCTGGTTTATTGCCGAAGTCAAAGGTGTTTGGACTGGAATTTGGCTCGGCGCAATTGCGTCATTAGTTGTAGGTTTGGCATTGTCGAGAAGTGCGATTCGATTGCATCAGCAAGCATCGCCATTTATTCAGCCATCGGTGGCAAAAGAGCAAGAACCTCTTTCCTGATTTTTCGCTATTTGATTTTCTTCAGGTTTACTTTACTGAAGAAGCCCTTTTCAATAAGTGAGATTAGTTCGTGTGGTTCCGGATCAATTTGATACAACGTTTCCTTTTCCGTTGTGCTAGAATCAATTTCAACTTCCACGGAAAGTCTCGTAAGATATTGGTTGAAGTCCTCGTCTTTGGTTTCGAGTGCCATATACACAAGGTCGCCGTTCTTTTGTTGTTTGATCACGCGCAGCACCCATTCAGGATGTTCGTCCACATTCAAAAAATAATAGCCTTTGTAAGATTTTAGAATTAAGCTGTCACTTAAAACGCCGGTCTCATACTCTCCTGATTGATTGGCGCGATCAGCTGGATCAAAATATCCAAAGCGATATCCATTAGATGTTACGATAACGGTGTCTTTCGAGATCTTACCGTCTTCGGCGATTGTTAAATAATGTCCCTGAAGAGATTTTGGAATCACGGAAAGCGCCTTCTTGCCTTTTGGTTGGGGCTCACGAAAAGTGACTTCTTTGCAACCGACTAAAAGAAGAAGACATAAAAAAAGGAAAGGCCTGTTCATACGCAGTGCATTTCCTTAAAGTTAATTTTAAAATTGATTAGTTGATGCTCAAGGCCTCCTCAATGTCACGGAGCAAGTCGTCTTTTTTCATCGCCACCTCGTTAGCATAATTTATTTCTACACGCAATGCCCGCAGGCCATTTGCACCCGGAAGTTCTTCTAATTCCAACTCTTCAATATTGTTGGTAATTAGTTTTTTATTCACCAGGTATTGGAAGTATCGTTTGTACTCATCCTCAACTTTTGGCTGATTATATACAACGGCAATCTTCCCTGGTTGAGTCAATCGTTGAGTAGTATTTTTGATCAACGCCTTGTCAATCCGTTTCTTTACAATCTCATAACGGATGTCATAGGCTCCATCAACATCGAATTGTTTTTCATCCGGTCTGAACCGAATAGAAAGAGGCTGGTCGTGCACCAGGATCAATTGTGTTATGTCAAGGTTGTTTTTCAATTTTGGTTTCAACTGAGTAACGCGCTTGTCGACCTCACACATCAGCAATAATTGCCACAGTCTGAAATTTCTTAAATAAAATGGATCGAAGGTCTTGTCTTTTGTCAACGAACTTCCAAGGTATAATGTAAACTCAATTCCATCAGTTTGATACTTTTCGAAGTAATGCGGAAACATTTCCTGGGCGGCCTCTTCTTCGAGATCGATGCAGGAGGAGATCTCGTCCGCCAGGCGCGTCACGCTCTCCTCGAACACGCGCCGCTGGCCGTAGACGGCCCCGGCGCGCGGATCCAGGGCCGCGCCGT
>CBQWHS010000399.1:0-4740 GCA_967728665.1 uncultured Chryseosolibacter sp.
TCAATTCTTTGGCGCAGTTGGGATTTCAAAGAACAAGCTGCCGAAGTGTTGAAGCTTACGGCCAAGGACATGCTTCAGAATAAGTTGATCGATGGAATAATCAGGGAACCACTCGGAGGTGCTCACACCGATCTGAAATGGATGGCCACAGAAGTAAAAAAGACAATCGTCAGCTTAACAATGGAGCTGGAAAAATTATCAACCGATGATCGAATCCAGCAACGCATTGACAAATTCTGTGCGATGGGCGTGGTGAAAGAATAATGTGATAATTAGTCATTGGTCCTGAGTAATTCCAACGACAAATTAACCAGTTATCCCAATATCCAATTATACAGTTTCTAATTGCTAACTTTCGAGCTGATTAATCTTCAGCATGAAACTTCACGTTATCAATACCGGATTTTTTAAACTCGATGGTGGCGCTATGTTTGGCGTAGTTCCAAAATCCATTTGGCAAAAAACAAACCCTCCAGATGAAAGTAATCTCTGCACTTGGGCAATGCGGTGTTTGTTAATCGAAAACAACAACCGGTTTATACTGATAGACAACGGCATCGGCGACAAACAAGACACGAAGTTTTTCAGTCACTATCAATTATCCGGTGACACAAGCATCGTCACAGCGTTAAATAAAAAAGGATTTTCCGAGTCGAACATTACCGACATGTTTCTCACGCATTTACACTTCGATCATTGTGGAGGAGGAGTGAGGATGAAAAATAATAAAGCCGAGATAACGTTTGGAAATGCAACCTATTGGTCAAACGCGAATCACTGGAAGTGGGCGACTCAACCTAACCCTAGAGAAAAGGCAAGCTTCTTAAAGGAAAACATCATTCCCATGGAGGAAAGCGGCCACCTAAAATTTATTGATGTTAATAACCCATCACCGATTCCGGAATTTGATATTACCTATGTCTCGGGTCACACAGACAAGATGATGATTCCCAAAATCCATTATAAGGGCAGAATTGTTTGCTACATGGCTGACCTTCTTCCCTCTGTTGGTCATATTCCCCTTCCATACGTGATGGCATACGATACTCGACCGTTAATTACCATGGAAGAAAAAGAAAAATTTTTAAACGAAGCTGCGGATAACAATTATGTTCTGTTCTTTGAACACGATGCAGTCAATGAATGCTGCACGGTGAAACGCACTGAAAAAGGAATCCGACTCGATCAGACATTTTCATTGTCCGAACTTTAATATGAAAATTGGAGTAGTTCTTTCGGGAGGTGGTGCACGCGGAATTTGTCACCTCGGCGTGCTAAAAGCTCTTGATGAATTTGGAGTGAAGATTGATTTTCTTTCGGGCACAAGTGCGGGCGCAATCACAGGATCGTTATATAGCTACGGTTACAAGCCCGATGAAATTGCCAATATCATCAGCTCGACCAGCCTGGCGCGTTCATTGAAGTTTGCGTGGAAATGGACAGGGTTATTATCGCTGGACGGACTGAGAGAATTATTCATAAAATATATTCCTGAAAATTCATTTGACGCATTGAAGATACCATTGACTATCGCGGCCACAGATATTCGGAAAGGGAAAATTGAATATTTTTCTACGGGGGAATTAATTCAACCGATCCTCGCCTCAAGTTGTGTACCCGCAGTGTTCAACCCCATAGAAATAGCAGGCGGGCTGTATGTGGATGGCGGTGTTCTTGATAATCTTCCTGTAAAAGGAATTGCGGACAAGTGTGACTTTATCATAGGCTCCCATTGTAATTTTATTCGCAGCGATGTTGATTTGAAAAACTTTCGCACGGTGATTGAACGCAGTTTGCTCATGGCGATCAATGGAAGTACAACAACGAGTAAAACATTGTGTAATATCCTCATCGAACCACCCGATGTCGGAAACTTCAGTGGCTTTGATTTGAGTAAGACTAAAGAAATATTCGACGTAGGTTATCAATACACAAAGTCGAATTTTAAACCGGAACAGTTTCAGCTATGATTACGACAACGGATTTATTATTTAAGGATCAAGTCCTTCAAGGCATTCCATCAACGCTGCCGTCAAAAAAAATAATTGATCCTGGTGTAAATCACGCGCCGAAGAGAAAGGACTTACTTTCTGTTGATGAAAAAAAATTAGCCGTTAGAAATGCGCTTCGTTATTTTGTCCCGGTTCATCATGAAATACTCGCACAGGAATTTTATGATGAATTAATTACGTATGGAAGAATTTATATGTATCGCTTTCGTCCGGCATATCAAATGTATGCCCGGCCGATTCATGAGTATCCATTCAAGTCGATAAAGGCAGCTGCGATCATGATGATGATCCAAAATAATCTTGATCCTGCAGTGGCACAACATCCTCATGAACTCATCACGTATGGCGGTAACGGAGCTGTATTTCAGAATTGGGCACAGTACCTGCTCACAATGCAATACCTCGCCACAATGACGGATGAGCAAACGCTTCACATGTATTCCGGTCATCCGATGGGATTATTTCCATCAACATCCAGCGCTCCACGAGTGGTTGTTACAAATGGCATAATGATTCCGAACTATTCGAAGCAAGACGACTGGGAAAAGTTTAATGCGTTGGGCGTAACTCAATATGGCCAAATGACAGCAGGGTCATACATGTATATCGGTCCACAGGGAATTGTTCACGGAACCACGATCACAATCCTCAATGCGGGAAGAAAAATTTCAGGCTCCAGTGATTTGAGTGGCAAGTTGTTTGTATCATCCGGGCTGGGTGGCATGAGTGGAGCACAACCAAAGGCTGCAAAAATAGCAGGATGTATTTCTGTGGTTGCAGAAGTGAATGGACGGGCCACCTATAAGAGACACGAACAAGGCTGGGTAGATGAAGTCATTGATAATTTGGACGAGCTTGTCATTCGCGTTAAAAAAGCAAAAGCAGACCGTGAGGTTGTGTCAATCGGTTTCCAGGGAAATATCGTTGATGTTTGGGAGAAATTTTTTGAAGCTGGAGTTCATGTTGATCTCGGATCGGACCAGACCTCGTTGCACAACCCTTGGGCTGGAGGTTATTATCCTGCTGGTATTTCCTTCGATGAATCAAATCGGTTGATGGCTGACAACCCTGATAAATTTAAGTCACTCGTTCAAGGATCACTCAGGCGCCAAGCTGACGCGATCAACAAACATGTTTTACGCGGTACTTATTTTTTCGACTATGGAAATGCATTTTTGCTTGAGGCTTCACGTGCCGGAGCCGAAGTAATGGCGAGTGATAAGATTAATTTCCGTTATCCGTCTTACGTTCAGGATATAATGGGGCCGATGTGTTTTGATTTTGGCTTCGGTCCATTTCGATGGGTGTGCACGAGTGGCAAACCGGAGGACCTTGATTACACCGATAACCTTGCCAGACAAGCTCTGGAAGACCTGTTGAAACAAGCGCCAGAAGAAATTCAATCACAGTTGTTGGATAACATCAAATGGATAAAAGATGCCAAGACAAACAAACTTGTAGTCGGGTCAAAGGCAAGGATTTTGTATGCAGATGCGATTGGTAGAATAAAAATTGCGAGCGCGTTTAATCAAGCAATACGTGAAAAGAAAATTGGGCCGATAGTATTGGGTCGTGACCATCATGATGTTTCAGGAACAGATAGTCCATATCGCGAAACATCAAACATATATGATGGTTCAAAATTCACAGCAGACATGGCGATACACAACGTGATCGGTGATTCTTTCCGGGGTGCAACGTGGGTTTCCATTCACAACGGTGGAGGAGTAGGTTGGGGCGAGGTAATTAACGGTGGATTTGGTATGGTATTGGATGGAAGTGAGGATGCCGATAGGAATTTGCGCAATATGTTGTATTATGATGTCAATAATGGAATTGCCAGAAGAGCCTGGGCTCGCAATCCAAATGCGATGTCAACAATAAAAAAAGAACTTGGTATTAATGACGAATTAAAAGTAACTCTGCCTAACGAAGTAAATGGCGACTTATTGGAAACATTATTCCAATAGCGCACATTTAATTTTCAATCCGGCAAGTATTGAATAGTTTTGTTGAATTAAATAAAATATTTACCTAACAAATTCATTAACTAACACACTATGAAAAAAATCCTCGCCGTGGGAATTCTAGCTTTTGTTGCCTATTACTCGCAAGCGCAAACCGCAAAAGGGAACATGATGATTGGCGGAAGTTTTGGCTTCGGATCAACATCTTATGAAGGCAGCCCCGATAAAAACAATTTCTTCTCGTTTTCACCAAGCTTTGGCTATTTCGTTTCTGACAATCTTGCAGTAGGTTCTGGTCTTTCGTTTACGCACAACTCTACGTCTAGTGGTATTAACCAAAATAGTAACAACAGTTTTGGTCTGACTCCTTTTGTACGTTATTACAAATTCACTTCGAACGAAAAATTTGCTTTTTTTGGCCAGGCAACGCTCGGTATTTCCACGTATCGGAATGAGAGTGGAACGTCAGTATCAAAAGGAACGGGCATGAGTTTTAGCGTGGCTCCGGGCTTTAGTTATTTCTTTACAAATCATTGGGCCATGGATTTAAGTTTAGCCGGACTTGGAGTATCTAGCTCAAACCCAAATGGCGCTTCTAATAACAGTTCATCAATCGGATTGACGCTCTCCATGTCTCCTTCCATCGGCCTACGTTATCACTTTGGAAAATAAGTTATCAACAAAAATCAAATCAATATGAAAAAAACAATCTATGGATTTATTGCATCGCTGGTGTTGTTCACGGCAATACAGGCGCAAGC
>CBQWHS010000400.1:0-4735 GCA_967728665.1 uncultured Chryseosolibacter sp.
TGCGGTTGGTATGTTAATCCTGACATCATTCGCGGGCAAGTTGAAGGAAGCATTGTGATGGCGCTTGGGGCTGCCACAAAACACGCAACACATTTCGAAGATGGAAAAGCGGTTGAGAAAAATTTCGATTCATACAAAATGCCGCGAATCACTGACATTGGCGAAATTGAAGTTCACATTGTTGACAACGAAGAAAAAGCTGGCGGTGTGGGAGAACCTGGGTTGCCACCATTTACACCGGCACTTACAAATGCAATTTTTGATCTGACCGGGAAGCGAATCCGAAAGCTTCCATTCAATCTTGACGAAGTTTAATCATATCAACTGAGGCAATCGAAAGATTGCCTCTAATTTTACTAATCAAATGACCATGAAAAAAATTATCTTTTTAGCAACTATCGCCATAGTTTCATTTACAACAATGTCGTTTCAGAAAAAACAAAAATTCAATCTGAAAGAAAGCATTGCACGCGGAGCTGATATTTATTTAACACAATGCCTGCAATGTCATCAAGAGAATGGCGCTGGACTGGAAGGTGTTTACCCGCCCTTGGCGAAATCTGATTATTTGTTATCCGATAAAAAGCGTTCGATCGTTCAAACATTGAAAGGCGTCAGTGGCGAAATCAAAGTAAATGGAAAAGCGTACAATGGCGAAATGAATGGATTTGAAACACTTTCTGATGAGGAAGTAAGTGACGTCCTAAATTACGTTCGTAACACTTGGGGCAATAAATCGGCTGCAGTCACTCCTGCCGAGGTGAAGACTGCGCGGAAGTGAAACTTTTAGATTATTTTTTAAGGGTTGAATGGTTTTTTCGGAATAATTTTCTCGCTACAAAAAATCCAACGAGGGCACCTACTCCATCGGCGATGATATCGCCGAGATCAAAGGAGCGGTTGACGATGAACCACTTTTGAACGAATTCCATTCCTATACCATAAATGAAAACTAATACAGCAGCCATCCAATATTTTGGAGAATCAAAAACTCTGCTGAAGAGGATTGTCAAAGTCGAAAATAAAAAGATGTGCACCCATTTGTCGACCATCAAAAATTCAAACCATCGGTGAGCTGGAATGGCGGAGCCTGGTAAGCAAAGCAAAACCGTTGTAAACGTTAACCAAATTACCGCACCGTAAATGGAATTAATTGTTTTCAATTTTCGTCACAATTGTTGCAATATGGCATCATTCATCCCAACATCAAACAACAATCAACCAGCCTTCCGCCAGCGACCCGCCATTGCCGGATGTGATTCAAGAATTAAAACCGGGATAATTAATTCCGAACATTCCCAACGTGCAAGCTGTACAATCGGACCTATTCAGGGTTTCAGACTGCGCTTAAAAAAGGTACAATAAGCAATTTATGTATCGAATGAGTTTTGTTTACACGAGTTAGCAAAATATAAATTCTCATGCCATCAATTTTTTGCAGTTTCCTTTGCGCGATAAGGGATTCAGTGAAAAAGAAGTTATATTGATTTCAATCATTAACCTAATAACTTATGATGAAAAAACTACTTTCGATGGTAGCCATCGCATTTGTTGGCGCCATAATTTCTTGCCAGTCTGATGATGATCAACTAGCATCCTCAAATCAGATATCGGATGCAACACTTTCAAAAATTGCTGCGCTCGGATTTAGTACAGCCAACGTTCAATCAGTTGATGACGGTTATCTTGTTGAAGGAGACATCATGCTTCATGACAACGATTTGAACAGCGTGCCAGACTCAAAGCTTCTGCGAATCGCTGAAGTCGAACAGTATCACACTTTCAATCTGGTGACTGGAACGCCACGCGTTATTACGGTTAGCAATAGTGGGTCGATCAGTGCATCAATATCAAATGCGATCGATGATGCTATCGCAAGATACAATGCTCAAAATCTATCTATTTCATTCACACGTGTTGCCAGTGGTGGTAACATCAACGTGAGAATTGTGAATGGTGGAAATTACATTGCATCATCTGGATTTCCATCTGGAGGCAATCCATACAACGAGGTAAAGTTCAATAGGCAATATCAAAATTACAGTGCCGGCTTTTTAGCAACAGTCCTTGCACATGAGATTGGTCACTGCATTGGTTTCCGTCACACGGATTATATGAATCGTTCATACAGCTGCGGAACAGGTGGGAATGAAGGACAGGAAACTACTGGTGTTGGCGCGGTGTACATACCTGGAACCGCTACGGGACCAGAGGCTGCATCATGGATGTTGGCGTGTTTAAGTTCAACCACAGATCGTCCATTTAACGCAAACGATAAGACTGCATTGAATTATTTGTACTAGGCCATTTCACGTATAAAAATACCGGACAGATTTTCTCGTTCGGTATTTTTATTTCACGAACACGTGTCCAAATCTCAAGAGCCCATTTTTGTTTGTCACTCTCACAATATAGGTTCCGGGAACAAGATTTTCAGTTGATAATGTTTTAACCGTTCCGGCATCGCGCGAAGATTTTACAACCCGACCGGCAACGTCAATAAGCGCCATCTCGACCTCACTTTCATCTGATACTACTATATTCAAATCGTCTCCTGTCAGTACTGGATTTGGATATAAATAAATTTCATTTTCTCTTACATAAAATATCTCTAGTGTATCGCTGTAAATATCCGGTCCATTATCCTGGAGGAGCTTTACGCGATATCGATTGAAACCAGAAACCGGACCTGCGTCAAAAAGTTGAAATGAAAGAGCGGAAACCGGAGCGAGATCAATGAGGGGAACGAAGTTGTCGCCTTCCCACCGTTCCAACGTTGCCGACTTAAGTTGATATGTTGATCCAAGCCGAACTTCCACACCTGCTTGTGTCGTTGCTATTTCTTCCAATGGAACAACACTAATAAAATAACATCCCACCCCTTGCTTCTTGTAATTGATTGTTAGCTCGCGTGCGCCGTCAACTTGATTAAAAACAGGCGCCATTGAAAAATATTCACTTGACGTTGGTTTTGGAATGAGGGCAAATGTGTCGGTAGTTGCGATCATCGGCTCAAGATATTTCTCCCCTAGGGAAAATAGTTTATAACTGGTGGCATTATTGACCGAATGCCATTGTAGCAAAACTTGATCGTCACAATCAAAACCTACTTTAGTGCGCGTTGGGGTCGACACTGAAAATGTTTCCGATTCATAAATTTTATCAGCAATTTTCAATCGTAGTTGATACACCCCGTCTTCCAATGGCGTATTCCATTCAAGCATTTTGAAAGACAAATCCACAACAGTAGTTACGACTGTCCATTCCGTTTCGGAGTTAAGTTTATATTCAAGGATCGCATTCTCAGGCGAACCGTTCCATTCCCATCGAATGAAACTCTTTGAATTCGCTGTGAGATGATTATCATTCAAAGGAAAAATCCACCTAAATCCAGTTTTTGCTCCGTAAGCAATTGAAAAATTTTGAACGCCTTCTGCTATTGAGTAACCATGAATTGTAATCTTGTAAGATCCGGCTTGAGGCAAGTCGATTGTTACCTGCTCAATGTTGTTTAAGTGGTCAGCTCCACGCGTGGCCACTTTGGTCAGCGCTTCACTTGATGGCGTTGGATCCAGAATCCATGGGTAATAAATTTCATTTGTCTGAACGTTTCGAACAGTTAAGTCGAGATCGTTTATCAATGCTTTGCTATTAAATGGTTCTGCAGCAATATCATTCCACGCCAGTGTAATTTTTAGCAGATGTCCATCAGCAGGAAGATCAATTAGATAAGACTGAACTTCATCATTTTTCAAATGGCCTGAAAAGAAACGATTTTCATAGAGACTCTCCACCGCTGCAAGGGCATTAAGATTTCCAAAGCCAGTCTCAAAATCTACATGAGGTCGCCCAATATCGTCTGCGCTGTTTACCAGCACAGACTTTACGAGAGAAGCATCAGGCAATTCATTATACCGTTGTCGATAAATGTCCTGCAAAAGAATTGCTGTTCCGGAAACAATAGCGGCGGCTTCGGAGGAACCTTCATCACCAAACGCAACCAATTCTGGTTTTACACGACCATCGTACGAAGGGCCTCGTGAACTTCGAGGTGCAACAGTTCCAAAATGATCAACAGTTCCGACACTAATGGTATTTTTTGAAACTTTAAATTGTCCTGTCAAATTTGCAACGACTGGGATACCCGCATACTTACCCTCAGTTGACGTTTTGTCACCGTCATTTCCCGAAGAAAATATATGCAGCAACTTCGTATTGCGAACGCACAGCCTATCAAACTCGCGGGATTCTAATCCATAAAAGTTTTCGACACCTACTCCATACGAGTGATTTTGTACCGTTGTGTTGGTTGATGAAAAATAACTATCATCATCTGGCAACAAACGATCGAAGTCGGATGTAGTAACTTCTGCGCCAGGTGAAACACCGCGCGAATCCGGCGAATAGTTTCCAGCACCTGCGGCGATGGTTGCCATGATTGTAGCATGTAGCGATGCGGGTTCATCAAATTGATTATTCAATTTTATTCGTCCTTTCAAGTCAATATCATTAATGTCAAATGGTTTCTCTTTAATTGAAAGCGTAAAACCATTACCAGTCAACATTGGATAAATTGAGTGAACTGCAGACACTTCATTGACCGTGAAATCAAAGTCGCCTAAGATGGTCTCTTCATGCGCTCGACGATCTGCGCGATCGATGTATCGAACGTTTTTATTTTCGACCAGGTATGCAATGTCAGCAGAGCGAACGCCGTGAAGTTTAAAAATATTTT
>CBQWHS010000401.1:0-4730 GCA_967728665.1 uncultured Chryseosolibacter sp.
TTAGCGATCGCAGCGTAAAGCGCGGGCCCGCTAGGGCAACGCCCAAAATCAAAAAACATCAGGCTCTTAAGTTGTCCCAAAGAGTCAAGTCATCGCTAGCTTTGAAAACTATTCCGTGGATTTTCACTTTACACTTCTCAATATGGGTATGGATGTAAACCATATTAAGATCTCTCACAGTAGCAAGTGGATTGTGTCTTGTCATTCATGTTTGAGAAAAAGTAAATTAACATCACCTCTCAAATGGAAAGATGCACTCAAGAAGTAATATTCCTTCGGGATGTTTGCAATAACCGACTAGCCAATCCTTTCGACATCCACCTTCACAGAAAGTTTTTGCTGACCGGAGCTGAATACAATGCCTTTGATTGGAGCTACATCATGGTAGTCGCGGCCATAAGCTGTGATGATGTGCTTGTATGCTGGCAGGAGGTTGTTGGTGGGATCGAATTCAACCCAGCCAATGGAAGGAAAATAAACCGAGACCCATGCATGTGAAGCATCTGTGCCCACCAGTTTTTCTTTGCCCGGTGGCGGAGTTGTTTCAATATAACCACTTACATAACGTGCCGGTAGCCCCATGTTGCGCAGGCACGCGATCATAAGGTGTGCAAAGTCCTGGCAAACACCTTTACGCAATCTCAAAACAGCATCTACCGGGGTATTGATGGTTGTAAACCCAGGCTTGAACTCTACTGTTGAATATATCTTCCTCATGATGGAATTACAAGCTTCCCACAATGTGGATCGCTCATCGAAACAATCTATCGCAAACTCTTTAACGATTTCGCTCAAGGGTATATGATGTGAAGGCAATGTGTATTGGATCACGTCATAGAAATGTTCCGGGCTCGCAGCAAGCAGGGTTCTTACATCTTTCCATAACACATCAGAGGTGAAGGCAAGTGCCGCATTTTCGCGGTCTTCAATATTCACGATGCAGGTAGAAATTACTTTAAGTTTCTTGTGCTCCCGGAAAATAGAAAGGAACGTAATATTGTTTCCGAAGAAATCCGTGCGTGCAGTAAGTTCATCCGCTTCAGGCACAACATTGATTTCATTCGAGATGCATTCATGCCCGGGAAAGGAACGAGGTGTAAGGCATAGCCTGTTGAAGCACGCGCTCACGGACTCCTCATAGCTGTATTCGGTATAATGCCTTACACGGTATTTCAATGGGATACTGGTTTTGTTGTTCTTATTCTACCTGTTGTTTTCTTCTTCAAATTATATTTCGAACTGGCGATCTTCCCCTGTACCCTGCTGTGCATAGATGGAATGACTAAAATACACGGCACTTAATTTAAGTGACAAGGTGTTGATCTGGTTGCTCAACTGCTCGCATAGGTCATACAGATTAGTTCGCATACCGGTGTTTTCATCAATGGTGTTCAGTGAATCCACATTGATCAGTCTTACTTTACTATAGATCCCGAAAGCCAGCGTTGCAATTTCATCGAGGCCTATGTTTTCTCGCTGCGGAAGTTCTTCAATATACTTCACAAGCTGTTCCAACTGCGCCAGGATCGAAATTGGGTTTTGTTTATTGATAAACAAAAGGTCAAGCGCTGGTGCGGTATCAAAATATGTACGGTATACAGAGCGGTAGTTAGACAGACTTTGGTTGCTTACCAGCAGGGCCTCGAGCAATTGAAATTCAGTGCTCTCGTCGTAGGGTGATGTAAGCAGTGCTTTATATTGTGCTAATTCAAGAGAGACCTCTTCGAGCAATTGGCCAATGCGATACATGATCCAGCCTTCCTCACGATACATACTCTGGCGGTTCATTTCCAGGAAAGAAAGAAGGCCGAGGTTTAGCTGATCCAGCAATGTAAATCCATGCCTGATATTTTGCGGCTCAAGCAAGGCGAGCTTGCGCTTTACATTTTCAATTTCATCAATAATGCGCCAGTTATCTACGGTCCACTTATCACGCACAGCATACATCGCTTTCAGCAAGCTGTTGACAGTAGATATTGTACCACCTGTGATGTCATTGTTACAAAGGATCTGATGAAGCTGCATCAGACGCTCGTCCATGGTCGCCTCCTTTTGCTTTGAGAAAATATCCGTTGAGGTGAGTTGCTCCACGGTGGTCAGCAAAGCTTTAATAACATCTGATTCCTGATGGTCGTCAGAATAACGGGTCTGACTGATATTTCTTAAAACGATACGAATGAATCTTGACGTACGCACCACACGCTGTAAATATCTTCCTACCCAGAAAAGATTTTCGGCTGCGCGGCTCGGAAGCACAGACTTCCTTCTCAGGTCTGCCCTGTACAGGAGCAACGATTCGGGACTTTTTACAGGCACTTCAACCCACGTATCTTTCGAAATGCCTCCTTCCTGATTCGAAACGATAAGACTTCCTTTTTCCGGAGAACATCGTGTAAGTCCTCCGGGCATAATTTCGTAATCACCTTCGGAAGCCACCATGAAGGTACGCATTACAGTATACCGTGGCTCTAATTTCCCTTTGGCGAATACAGGAGAAGTAGTGAGATTCACCGCCTCCTGTCCTGAATACAGAAACGGCTCATATTTGATCTTACGAACCAGGTCTTCTTTTTGCGCTTTTGAAAGCTGATGACCGATGAAGGTGTCTGAACCTGTTGTCCTGTCTATTTTTTTGATTACCAGTTCATCGATATGATCGATCACATAGTCCATTTCTTTTTTCTGTCCGCACCACCAGGTGGCCACCATGGGAAATATGGGATCTTCTTTCAGGAAGTATTGAAAGATGTTGTGCATGAATGCCATCAGTCCGGTATTTTCCAGGATGCTACTGCCCAACGGATTAACGACCGATACATTTCCTTTTCGGATCACTTCCAATAATCCGGGAACACCTAGATGTGAGTCTTCGCGAAGTTCGAGCGGATCACAAAAGCTGTCGTCTACCCTGCGGAGAATGACATCAACTTTTTCGAGGCCTTCAACGGTCTTGATCCAGACATATCCATTCCGTACAATTAGGTCATCGCCTTGTACCAGGGTGAACCCCATAAATGATGCAAGAATGGCATGCTCAAAATACGTTTCATTTCTGGGGCCTGGCGTAAGCACAACAATACGCGGTTGTTCTTTACCCGCCGGTGCAATACTCACCAAGGCCCGCATCACCGAGTTGAAGAATCCACCAAGCTTGGCAACATGATGCTCTTTGAAAAGCTCCGGCAACACACGGCTCAGTGCACTCCGGTTTTCCAGGGCATAACCCATGCCTGATGGCGCCTGGGTGCGGTCGCGAAGAACCCACACTTTTCCGTTAGGGCCGCGCGAGAGATCGGCTGCATACAGGATCAACTGATTTTTACCGGGAAGCCTGATATTTTCGCATGGACGAAGAAAACCAGAGTGGGCATAAATAAGCTCCGGAGGAATGATGCCTTCTTTCAGTAATCTCTTTTCTCCATACAGATCTTCCAGCAACAGATTAAGTACACGGACACGCTGTTTCATGCCACGCTCAAGAACCCTCCATTCGGCAGCGGAGACAATTAATGGCAATGTATCAACCACCCACGGACGGTGCATGCCATCCGGATCGCCGTATACATTATACGTAACCCCGTTTTCCTCCAGCAGTTTCAGCAATTCCAGTTGCCGAACTTTTAGTTCTTGTGGTGAAAGCGCTTCAATATTTTTTAGAAGTCTTTTCCAATGTTCCTTAACTCCTCCCTCCAGCCCAAAGCACTCATCCTCCACAGGCTTTCCTGAAAAATATTCCGATGACTTCAACGTGGCGTTAATGTTTAGACTATCCATTCAAATATGCAGGGTCAGAATTGCCGTAAATCGAGTGTGCGCGGGTAGTCAGCATTGATTTTTATCTGTAAAGGTTTGCTAAAATTGACCTGATTTTCCATTTTTTCAAAACGTCTCTCCGTCTTACCAGTAGATTGCGCTGTAAACGTTCCCGGTGTATGTCCGTGATTCCAGAAACGACTGATCCTTCTTCCTTCCGCTTCGAATGAATTGACGGGAAAGGAATCATAATTTCTTCCGCCGGGATGTGACACATGATACACGCATCCTCCTATTGATTTTTTATTCCATGTATCATAGATATCAAACACGAGAGGAACGTCTGTTCCCAATGTCGGATGCAATGCCGATGGCGGACTCCACGCCCGGTAACGTACTCCAGCCACATACTCACCCTTTACACCAGTAGCTGTTAAGGGTACGGGAAAGCCATGACAAGTGATCAAGTAACGATCGTTGTTAAAATTTTTCACTTTTACCTCTACCCTCTCCACAGATGAGTCCACAAAGCGCGCAGTACCTCCGCTGCTGCTTTCTTCTCCCAGCACGTGCCAGGGTTCAATACCCAGCCGCAGTTCAAGCTCTATGTCCAGTACACTTATTTTTCCGTATAACGGAAAACGAAATTCAAAGAAAGGCTCCAGCCACTCCGGCTGAAATGCATATCCCTGCTGCTGCAGATCACTGATCACTTCTTGCAGATCTTGCTGCACATAATGCGGAAGCATAAACTTGTCATACAATTCAGTCCCCCACCGGATCAGCTTACCTGTATAAGGCGTTTTCCAAAAACGTACCACCAACGCACGGATCAGCAAGAGCTGAACGATACACATCTGTTTACTGGGTGGCATGTCAAAACCTCTGAATTCCAGTAAGCCGAGTCGTCCGGTGGAACTGTCGGGTGAATAAAGTTTATCGATGCAAAATTCGGCACGGTGGGTATTGCCCGTGAT
>CBQWHS010000402.1:0-4724 GCA_967728665.1 uncultured Chryseosolibacter sp.
GCTATCAAAAACAACAGATATCGAACCAGAGAGAAAAGTATTACTTGTTCAAAAAGACATCGAAGAAACAACACAGCTGGAAATGCCAATGTTGGAAAGAAACCTTGTTATCATCGCGACAATCGCTTCGGTGGCAACGTTGATGGGTCTTTTGGGAACAGTAACAGGTATGATTGCTGCGTTCCGCGCGATCGCTACTTCCGGTGCTCCTGATGCAGTTGCTCTTTCAAACGGTATCTCTGAAGCCCTTATCAACACAGCGTTGGGAATCGGAACTTCAGCTCTTGCCATCATTTTGTACAACTTCTTCACTAGCAAGATCGACTCATTGACTTATGGTATTGACGAAGCCAGCTATAGCATCATTCAGAACTTCTCAGCTTCTCAAGGTGTTAAGGCTCCTTCTTCTCACTAAAATTATAAACATCCCTAACTAATTATGGGTAAAGTTAAAGTACATAGAAAATCACCTACAATCGACATGACTCCCATGGTGGATCTGGCGTTCTTGTTGGTGACGTTCTTCATGCTGACAGCAGCGTTCCGTCCACCGGAGCCTGTTGCGGTTGATACTCCGAAGTCCGCATCCGAGATTCCTCTTCCTGAACGCGATCGTATCATTATTACGGTTGCAAAAGATGGAAAAGTGTTCTTCGATATGGATAACCAGTTCAATCGTAAAAGAATGCTTTCAGACATGGGAGAAAAATATGGCGTTTCGTTCACTCCAGACCAGCTTACCAGTTTTGCTGTTATGTCGGGCTTTGGAGTTCCTATCCGTCAGTTGCCACAGTTTCTTGATATGAGTCCGGATGAACGTGCACAGGTTCAACAACCTGGAATCCCTTCAGATTCAGTAAACAATGAATTGGCTGATTGGGTTGTATATGGTCGCCTTACCGCGCCAACTAAAATGCGTATCGCTGTCAAAGGCGATCAAGACACAAGCTATAAGGTTGTAAAACAGGTGGTGAAAACTTTGATCGATAGAAGAATTCTTCGCTTCAATTTGATCACAGGTCTTGAACTACCGGAACAGCCCGCAAAACACTAAAAGTTAAAAGACTATGGCAGAAATTAGCGACTCAGGCGGGGGTGGTAAGAAAAAAGGTGGTAAAGTCAGAGCCAAAAAACAATCCACACGTGTCGATATGACACCGATGGTTGACTTGGCATTCTTGCTGCTTACGTTCTTTATTCTTACGTCAACTTTCAATAAGTCTAAGACTATGGAAGTGACGATGCCCGATAAAGTGACCAAGGAAGAGGAACAAACGAAGATCAATGAAAATGACATTCTTAACCTCGTTCTGGCGGAAAATGATAAAATCTACTACTGGACGGGATTAACCCCTCCGGCGGAAGTAACGAACTATTCGAAAGATGGTGTACGTAAAATTTTGCTCCAGCGCATCCGGGAAAATCCAAAGTTGATGGTGCTCATCAAACCGAAAGATGAAGCGCGCTACAACAACATGGTGGATATCCTCGATGAAATGGACATCACACAGATGAAGCGTTATGCAATAGTTGAATTTACCAATGACGATAAAACAATTATTGCTGGTGGTTTACAAGAAGAAAACGGACAAAAATGAAAACACAGACAGCTCAGGTAGCGGTAGCTAATAAGAACTGGAACGACATCGTATTCGAAGGTCGTAACCAGAGCTACGGTGCCTACGTCATCCGAAGCATCTACAGCAGAAATCTGTTGGTTGCTGTGATTGTGACGATAACTTTGATTGCGCTGATGGTGTATGGTCCAGCCATTGCGGCCATGCTTAGGTCAGATGAAGTGGTTGAAAAAGCGCCACCTAAAAAATTGGTGTATACAGACTTGTCTGCACCTCCACCAATCGACAAACCGAAACCACCTCCACCACAGATCCAACTTCCAAAACTTCAAAAGGTGATCAAGTTCGTTCCACCGAAAGTAGTGAAGGAAGAAGTTGTTGAAGAGGTTCCTACAATTGAAGAGATCAAGCAAAACGAAGTTGCTTCTGAAGAAGTCGAAGGACCAACAGAAGTGGTATTCGAAGAGCCTGTTCAAGCGGTAGTTGCAGAAGATGAAAACAAAATCTTCATGGTCGTGGAGCAACAACCGGAATTCGAAGGTGGATATGAAGCGATGATGAACTTCATCCGAAAAAACATGCGTTATCCCGCAAGTGCAAGACGTATGGGTATTGACGGAACAGTTTACGTAAGCTTCGTGGTAGGAAAGGATGGTAGAATCAATGACGTGAAAGTCCTTCGCGGTATTAGTGCCGACTGCGATAAGGAAGCTGTTCGCGTGGTTGAAATGATGCCTCCCTGGAAAGCCGGAAAACAAAATGGTAAACCCGTATTCGTACGGTTCAATTTGCCAATCAAGTTCAAACTGAATTAATTTTGGAAGATAAGCCCGAAAGACAACGATTGGCAGTGACCGATTTAGTCTCCAGGAGCTTTAAGATTGTAATGGTTGTACTGTATGTAATACTCGGTACAACCATTATTTTTAAAGCCGTAGACATATCGAACGTGGATCCTTTATTCGCGAGAATATTCGGTGGCGTTATGATTATTTATGGAATCGTCAGGGGATTCCAGGTGTACCGGAAATACTTTTCGAATTCACCATCTGAAGAATAATTTTCTATTCACGTTTGTTATATCAATTGAGGACATGCGTATGAAACGTATAGCATTATTATCATTCATTGTTTCACTTTTCTTTTCCTGCCAGGAAAAAGATAAGCACGGCAAAACTGTTGACACACCAACAACCGGCAAGATCACCATCGTTGCAGATGAATCGTTGAAGCCGATCGTTGAAGCAGAAGTAGAAACGTTTAATGCGCTGCATCAACGAGCACACATTGATGTTATCTATTTGCCTGAGGCTGACGCAATCAGTGCGATGTTAAAAGAGGATTCTTTGAAAATGGCCATCGTCACACGCAAACTCACCGCGGATGAAAGAAAATATCTGATGGAAACAACGAAAGTTCGCGCACGCGAAGAAGAACTCGCAGTTGGTGGAATTGCTTTGATCGTGAATCGTGACAATCCGGATACTCTTCTGTCGATCAATAATTTGAAAGATTTGCTGAGTGGCAAAGTTAGCACATGGAAGCAGGTTGGCGGACACACGAATAATGGCATAGAGATTGTTTTTGATAATCCCAATTCAGGACTAATACGACAAGTGAAAGATTCTGTAGCCAAAGTGAAAACATTACCCGCAAATTGTTTCGCAATGAATGACAATAAAGCTGTTGTCGATTATGTTGCTAAAAACAGAAATGCTCTTGGCTTGATAGGATTGGAATGGATCAGCGATAAGGATGATACAACCAGGAATTCATTTTTGAATCGCGTGAAAGTGGTTGCTCTCGCGGGGGACAGCACAAATTTTCAACCATACCAGGCGTACCTCGCGCTTAAGTATTATCCGCTCATGCGCACTATCACGGCCATTAACCGCGAAGGGCGGACCGGATTGGCTACTGGTTTCGCAGCTTTTTTTGCAAGCGAAAGAGGACAGCGAATTGTGTTAAAAGCCGGCTTATTACCCAAAACAATGCCTCTGCGCATTGTTTCCGTTGACCAGAAGGGGTTCGCAATCGAGTGAGCGGCAGAAATATGAAAAAAAGTAGGTAAGTATAAATTGGGCACACTATTTTTAATGCCCCGAAGAATAAAGTAAAAAACAGAACTATGAATTTGCACTCCAAAAGCTTTGATTTCAGTTCAAGACTCTCCAACAAAAAATCATTCGTTACGATGCTTTTTCTCGCATTCAGTATCGCTTCGTTTGCACAGAGTCCAGACGTCAAAAAAGCATTTCACTTCATCGACATCGAGCAACCCTCAAAGGGCCTGGCTGCCATGGAACAATTGGTTAGCGCTAATCCAACGAATTCAAATTATCTGTATTACCTGGGGCTTGCCCAATTGAAAACCGGAGCCAAGGACAAAGCGTTGGCAACTTTTGAAAAAGGTATCAGTACAAATGAGAAAGATGCGCTGAATTATGCGGGCAAAGGCCATGTGAAAATGTTGGATAAAAACGCAGCGGAAGCAAAGGCAAATCTTGACAAAGCATTGCAAATGTCGAAGTCAAAAGATGTGCAGGTTCTGAAAGCCGTTGGTGAAGCATACCTTACGGATTCCAAATATTTACTGGACGCATTGAATGTGTTGAATAAAGCGAAGGCAATCAATTCCACAGACCCGGACTTAAATATTTTATTAGGTGATGCTGCAATTATGCAAAATGCGCAGCAGGGTGGCGAGGCAGTGAGCGCTTATGAGCGTGCTGCCAAAGCAGATTCAAAATTCGGCAAGCCCTATTACAAGATCGGCGCGATCTATGAAAAAGCTAGAGCTAATGATATTGCGATATCATCATTCGAAAAAGCAATTGCAGCAGATCCTGAATATGCACCGGCATATAAAGAGTTAGGTGAAATTTATTATCTCCAAGGGAATGAAGGCGATGCTGCTAAGGCCGTGTCTAATTATGAAAAATATATTTCGATCTCCGAGAAAGCAGAAAAAGATCGATACAAACTAGCATTCTTTTATATACTTGCTAAGCAGACTGATAAAGCTAATGCAATTTTTCAGCAAGTGTTAAAAGATCCAAATGCGCCAGCAATTGCCCTGAAGTACGCGTCCTATTCGTACATCGTGCAAGCAAAAGGTGAGAAACCGCCCGGTCCAAAGACTCAGGA
>CBQWHS010000403.1:0-4719 GCA_967728665.1 uncultured Chryseosolibacter sp.
GATCTGGCCGGCGAGTGTTCCTGTTATCGTTGAGCTTTGACCAGCCGCAATCAATGCGACTCCAAAAAGTATAGAAGCCCATTGTGTTCCCAACAATGGAGAAAGAAATTTATACGCCTCCTGGATGTCTTCAACTTCATAGAGGCCAGCTTCGAAAAATGTGGATGCGGCTAGAATAAGAATGGCAGCATTCACAAACAAGGCCGCATTCAACGCAATAGCTGAATCGATAAAATTATATTTGATCGCAGTCCAGATTCCCTTTTTGCTGTTGTCGATTCTCCTGGTTTGAACAAGAGAGGAGTGAAGGTAAAGATTGTGTGGCATCACGGTAGCACCGATAATACCAATGGCGATGTATAACGCGGTGTCATTCGGAATCGATGGCACAATTCCCTTCACTAATTCGCCGATGTCCGGCCTGGCCAGGATCATTTCGATTACAAACGCGCCACCGATAATTCCGACCAAACCAATAATGAACATTTCAATTTTCCGCATCCCGTAACTCTGAAGAAAAAGGAGGAGGAGTGTATCAAGGACTGTTAAGCTCACACCCCAGATTAAAGGCAACCCAAAAAGTAATTGAAGACCAATCGCCATACCCAAAACTTCCGCAAGGTCGCAGGCTGCGATAGCAATCTCTGCCATAAACCAAAGGGAAAAATTGACGGGACGGCTGTACGTTTTACGAGAGGCTTGTGCAAGATCAAGTTGCCTGACGATGCCAAGTCTTGCACTTAAACTTTGCAACAGCAGCGCCATAATGTTCGACATAAGCAATACCCATATCAACGCATATCCAAACCGACTTCCGCCGGCGATATCGGTTGCCCAGTTTCCCGGATCCATGTAGCCAACGCTGACAAGATATGCAGGACCCATGAACGCAAGCATCTTCCTCCAGCCCTTCCGTTGCGTAACATCGATCGAGGAGTTAACTTCACTTAATGATCTTCTATGTACAGAATTTTCAACCATAGCTGCTTTTAAAAATATGACGAAAAACCAAATTGAAAACCTGCGGTCTTGGAAGGGCGGTTGCCGAAGATATCCGTCTGCCAATTATATCGATAGTTAAATCTTATCACGGATTGTGTTGTTGGCCGCCAACTAAGACCAGGCACAATTGAAACAAAATCATCCTGGATAGATTCTCCAGTCTCTCTGAATTTCCCAACATTCCAGTCTACGTACTCAACGCGACATGCGGCATTAATAACGGAGCGCTCAAATCCGAATACATTTTTTCTAAATACAGGCTGCACAATATCTAAAAATCCGCCCCGCTGTTTGCTTCCAAATTGCTGACTGTAGGTCTCTGGTACGTTTACTTTTATCCATGTCCATTCGGTGGTTATCCATGTTCGAAGAAAGGGCACGGTAGTATTAAAGTCGATCGCCAGAACGTCGACTCGTCTCTTTTTGTCAAGGACCAAACCATCATCCTGAAATTTATTGTATACGCCACCCATATATGAAATTCCAACTTCCCCGATTTTTTTGTTTTTGATCGCAGTTTTTGCAGTGACCAATGGCTGGCCGTTAAAACTTTCTTCGAATCTCTCACGATTCAGTTTTGAGGCGGGAAGGAACGTGCGGTTCTGCTGATTGAGAATGATCTGATCATCGAAACCATTAGTGAGATACGCTTCATAGGCATAAGCCCAATTGTTCTTGTACATTTTTCCGTAGATTCCAAAACCTACATTGCTCCAGGTTGCTGGTAATAACTGTGTTGCCGAGAAAGGTCTATCGATAAATTCCCATTTAGGTCCATCGTGATTTTGATTGAAGGCACCAATTGGATTCATTACAACTCCACCTCTTAAATTAAACAATGGATGAAATTCAAAATCGACTGATGCAAACTCAATGTTGATCTCTTTAGTGCCATCCTCAAATTCAATTTCAGATAAGAACCTCAGACGTTTTGAAATGCCAGATGCAACGAACAATGTCAGCCTTCTCATCTGAAACTGGTGACCTTCAGTAATTCCATCTGTTCCAAGGTGTTGCCAGTTAGCTTCGACATATCCACCGATAGCAACGGGAGTTTTTTGGACAGAAAGAAAAGGTCTATTATAAATCGCGTCCAGGTTCAACAATATTTTTGATGTGTCACGATCAACTCTTTTAAGGAGTGTGCTATCGATCTGAGCCATCGCAAAATTGACCAGGAGCAGTAACGCTGAACTAATAATGTATATCTTTTTCATGAGAGATCGATAAAAACCTTGTCTGCGTCTGCCAGTATTTTAAAAGACCTCAATGTTCTTTCAGCGGGACCCTGAGTGACAGTTCCTTTGTTATTGAATTCACTTCCGTGTCCGGGGCAGTGCAAATGATCTCCCGCAGCTTGCAACTCAGTTCCTTGATGTGTGCATTTCATTAGAAGCGCAGAAAACTCATTCTCCGAGAAACGATACAGATAGATTGGATATTGAAGGGCGTCATTTCTCACAATTATCCAAGACCTGGTTTGTGGTTTATCCTTCTTCATGTAAGTGAATTCAGACTTCGAAACAGAGATTCCTTTGTTGTCCAACATTCCGGTAGCATAATGCGCACCTTGACAACTTGTGAGTGTCGATTGAGTCACTGCTCCAGCAAAGCAATAGAGGCAAATTTGTTTTGTGAAAATTCTTCTGTTCATGCTATAGGCTCTCGAGGAACGTGATCATTTTTCTCTTTTCAATTTCCGTCAACGATTGATAGTTATCTCGACTGGTTTGACCCTCGCCTCCATGAAGCATGATAGCTTCATCGATACTTCGCGCCCTTCCATCATGAAGTAGAAAGCATTTTCCACCCTGAGAGAATTTCGAAAGACCAAGTCCCCATAGGGGAGGAGTTTTCCATTCAGATGTTTTCGCGGAACCTTCCGTGTAGCCATCATCAAGTCCCGGCCCCATGTCGTGCAACAAAAGATCTGTGTATGGATAAAAGGTTTTGTTCGCGAGTGCTTGTATTGGCGAATTTCCAGTCTTCATTTCAGGTCGGTGACACTTTGCACACCCGATGGAATTGAATATTTCTTTACCTGAAAGTATTTCAGGCTGGCTTGAATTCCTTTGAATCGGACCTTTCAGTGTCTTGAGGTAAAACACAACATCCTGAATGGTTTGATCTGATACCTCCGGATCTACTAAGAGTCCTGAGTGTGTATCGAATGGTTCATAGGTGGAGGTGATCCCAATGTCCTCATTGTAAGCGCCTGCAGTTTGCTGATGAAGATCATATGCGGCTCCTTTTTTTCCGAAACGCGCGATATACTTTTCATTTTCTTTTACACTTCCAGAACGTTCAGTCAAATAATGTTTCATCGGTACCCAGTTTGGAACACCGCTGATACCGTCACCATTTGCATCGCTAGGGTCCGCCCATGCTAAAATATCTGCATCGCTCACCGCATCAAGAAAGCCGAGGCCAGTGTTTGCCGGAGGTGTAAGCTTCGTGAAGCCTACTCCGGGCGGTAGTTGCTCTGGGAGGAATCCGGGAATAGCACGATTTTGAAGTTGAGGGCCACCAAGGTGTTTATACTGATTACCGGATCCATCAGATTGTCCAAATCTGGTAAGCGTGGTGAACGGATGTCCTTTGCCATCACCGGGATGACAACTGCCACAGGAGTTTGCAACAAACAACGGACCCAGACCAGTTTCACGTGTAAAGATCACACTGTTAAAAGCGATATCTCCACGCAGAAATCTGATATTCTCTGATTCATTCAATCCTTCTACAGGTCCGTCCAATAGCTGATCATTTTCATAGGCCCGCGGCTCAAATTCTTCGCAGGCAAGGAGTGTAGCACCAAGTGTTAACATGGTCGCGAACACAGTATGTTGTAGATTTTTATTAATCATCATTCAGTTACTAAGAGGTTTTGGGCCGCATCACGTGAAATAAAAACTTTCTTCTTTCCATCAATCAGAATTTCCAGCGAGCCATCAAACTCGACACGCTCGAGAATTGCGATCGTTGCTCCGATGTACACTCCTATCTTACTGAGGTATTGAAGAAAAGAAGGCGAGCCGTCTCGCACGGAACGTACAATTGATTTTTTCGTAGTCTCAGATAAAGGCACCTGGCGTATCATCTGAAGTTTTCCGTTTTTATCCGGGATAGGATGGCCATGGGGATCTGCCGTCGGATAACCAAGAAACTCGTCAAGCTTTTCGATCAGCAGATTTGATTGAATGTGCTCAAGTTGTTCCGCAATTTCATGCACCTCATCCCACGTAAACTGAAGTTTTTCGACCAGAAAAGTTTCCCAAAGTCGATGTTTCCTTACTACCATGAGCGCTTCAGCTTTCCCTTGCTTTGTGATTTTTACCCCATGATATTTTTCATATTCAATCAGATTCTTAATTGAAAGTTTTTTGATCATATCCGTTACAGACGCAGCCTTCGTGCTAAGAAGATCGGCCAATTCATTTGTGAGCACAGCCTTTGAACCGCCTTCCGAGAGACGGTAAATCGCCTTCAAATAATTCTCTTCTGTGAAGCTTAACTCCATGATCGCAGTTTACGAGTAACAAAAATAAAAGTTTAGACTAGTCTAAAAAAGTATTTAAGCTACTATTTATTTTAAATCTTTGGAAAGTAGCCTGGAAATGGCCAATCGAACCTTTACAGTCTCTGAGTCCCAATAGACATCTTCCGGAGAGGTTGAGTAAAATGCCTGATTTTGAATCGTTTGAAGGATTTCACGTGGAG
>CBQWHS010000404.1:0-4685 GCA_967728665.1 uncultured Chryseosolibacter sp.
GCACCATGAGGAAGGAGGGAAGAACAAAAGCTGCTCCGGTGAGCGTTGCGCCTAAGACGCCATAGTGTACGTATCCTAAATAAATACCAAGCTGTGCAGCGAGAGGACCAGGAGCCAATTGACTTAATGCAAGTCCTTCCCGGTAATCATTTTCTGATATCCATTTTCGGTTTTCAACCAAATCGCGATGCATATATCCTACAAGCGCAACAGGGCCGCCAAAGCCGAGCGTTCCCAGCTTAAGAAAATAAAGACAGAGATCTTTTAAAGAGTATAGCGGTGTCATTTCAAAACAATTGTAATCGCAATGTATTCCTGAAACTGATGATTAGATAGAATATAATTTACGATTGGAATAGTTTTTACTTTTTTTTACGATCCAGGAATCGCTGTGAACTTTTAAAATGCTGTACAGTCGTTCTTCTTATTTTCTTGATTGTGCTGCCGACCATTCAATGGCCTGCTGTATCAGTTTCCTGTAATTGGGATTAGTGTAGCCGGAAGGGCCGTGCCCTAACTGGATATAAATGACATCTGAATTTCCATAGTGATTTATCCACGCGACATAGCGCATACTTTTTGGATGGGTTGTGCTGAGTAGTGGTTTTACCTGTGGCATTATTTCGGCGCCACCATACACTTCATCAACGATTTCAAAATCACTTATCCCTTTTGTCACGGGGTGATTTCTGTCTTCCACTTTCACTGGAATGTTGATATCGTGGTCGTAGCTGGCATTTAATGTATCGCCATTCACTACTACAGGATCGGTGTGATATTGTCCGCCCACGATCTTGACAAATTCCGGCCACTTTTGATATGACACTAATGAGTGATGGAGAAAGATCATGGACGTTCCCTTTTTCAGCAAGTTGATGTAAGCCTCTTGTTGCTCAGGAGTAATCGATTCAACCATATCGTAAAACACGAGCACATCGTATCGGTTTATTTCTGGTGACGCGATCATCACATTCGCCAGCGGCTGCACCAATGAATCATAGGTAATGGACGGGATGGAATTAAAGACCTCATAAAAAGGCTTGTGCTTAAATCCATGTCCACCGCTTATGATTAGTACTTTGATCTTTTTCTGCTGCGCGAAAGTGAACTGAATATCTCCGGTAACAGCAATGACGAGTAAAAGAAATGTCAGATAAAAGGAGGAACGTTTTTTCATGTTGTTAAACTACAAATTATTTTTTTATTGGATCAGTTGCTTTTTTAGGCATATTTTCTCCCTATCTCCGCCCGGATACACCGCACATCATCACAATCCTTTAATTTTAATCCATGCTTCAAAATCGTGTTGACCCGTTTGGAAGGCTCATCAAGACCAGCGCACGTGGATTGTTCATGGGTAACCGTGGAGTGATACATAATGAAAACAAGGAAATTATAGATGAGTTTAAACACAAAGCGTGGATTATATGCACCCTTGAGTTTAAAGGACGAAAAAGAACCGTGATGACTCCTAATCGATGGACAGAACTTTTTTTCTTAGATGAGGCCACTGCTTGTGCTGCGGGTCATCGACCTTGTTTTGAATGTCGGAAAGACGACGCAAAAAGATTTAAATCATATTGGATACAAGGAAATCCCACTCATGACTTTGATATGAAGACTTCCATCAAAGAGATCGATGAAGTCATACACAGCGAAAGAATTGACAGCTATAAAAAAAAAGTAACGCACCAGCGTTTGTCTTCGGAGATCTCGGATGGAACATTCGTAATGATTAATGATGATCCTTATCTTTTCAATAACGGTCGACTGCATCGGTGGACACCGTTTGGATATGAGAATAGTACAGCAATGCCTAAGGGGACATCCACGCTGACAGTTCTTACACCCAGTTCGATTGTAAATGCTTTTCGTGCTGGATATGTACCACAGATGAAAGACGTTTGACAGTTGAAGGCCAGTGAATGCCACCTGAGCTTCTGTTAATACAGGCAATGAATTTTATTCTTAACTTTAAAAGAAGCCTGAAGAATTCTACCTTAAGTCATTAGTCAATGTCTAAAAATCGATTGCCACCAGTTCTGTCCCCGCGCGAACTTCTTTCACATGGCAAGTCACGCGTTACTGTCACCGCAGGAGAGCTTTGTGTGACTGACATCATTCGCTTTGCCGATTTCGATTTTTTCGGTGAGCATTTCAGATCTGATCATTTTGCTGTCATGTTAGTAACGCGTGGTACTGTAGACATGTCGATCAACCTGCGCCCGTTTACTATTCAAAAGAATGGCCTCGTTGTGGGTGGTCCCAATGCGATCAAACAAATGATTGGCGCATCAGAGATCGCACGTGGAATGGTGGTGCATTTCAGTATGCATTTTCTCAATCAGGCCGGCTTGCCGAAACGTTCGCATGATCTGCTCAGCTACTTCAGTTCGCAGTACACACCGAATTGGAATCTCGATGCTGCCGATGCTGCTGTGATTGAAAAAAATATGCGTGATCTGTTTGATCGGTGCGAGCAAGTTGACAGGCCATTTGGTAAAGAACAGCTGAATCATATTTTTCTTGCTTTTCTTTATGAAGTTTCAGCACAGGGCCAGAAGTATTCACCACCGTCTATCAGTCAGCTTACGCGCAAAGAGGACCTTGTGATACGATTTGCAAACCTCGTCTCCACTCATTTTCGCGAGGAACGAAGTGTTCGGTTTTATGCGGATTTGCTGAATGTAACGGCGAAGTATCTTACCGAGACAGTAAAAGAGATAAATGGGAAGAGCGCCGGCGACATCATCGACGATTTCGTTATCCTTGAAAGTAAACTGCTATTGGAGAAACCAGAAAACACAATCGGCCAGGTAGCCGATATCTTAAACTTCAGTGACCAATCATTCTTCGGAAAATACTTTAAACGTATTACCGGCATTTCGCCGAAGGAGTTTAAGATAAGCATTCATCATTGAATTTTCTCCTGTTTTAAGAACCGACATTCCGCCCAATTAACCCGAAGGATCAACCTTTTGTGGCGAAAATTTTCGACTCACCTTTATACCCGAACAGTAGAATTTTCAATTGTGATTTTGAAGAAATGAGAGTTGGGCAAGAAAAGATTCTGGAGGGTGCGTATAAGCTTTTCCGTGAGAAGGGTGTCCGTTCTGTAAGCATGCAGCAAGTAGCCCGGCGGTGCGGTGTTAGCCTTTATGATTTAAACATTAGCTTCAAAACCAAAAAGGAATTGGTATTGGCAGTTGTTAAGTACATACTCAACAAAAAGAGTGGGTATTTATTAGTCAATGCATCGCTTTCACCGTCTGCAGTCGCGGAGCTTAAGAACTTCTTTAAGTTCATTGACGACAATATAGGAGAGTTGGGATTCGATATCTTTACAGAACTTAAAGGGAGTCATCCGGATGCGTTTGATCAGCTTAGAGAATTAGTGGACACGCGGCTCATCCCTTACTTGCAAAAGATCATTGACCGGGGGATTGATGAAGGTTTCTACCGCAATAATCTCGATCATGAATTCTATGCCCCAACCTATTTTTTTCTGTTACGCTTCATTCTTGCAAGTGGAGGTGAGGACTGGACTGTCACCAGGCGAATCATCACTAATATCAATGATATCTTTTTACATGGAACACTAAATTCCAAGGGTATGCGCGTTTAGTATTAGTCATTGCAGGTTCGTCTTAAAAAAATTCATCATCATCTCACTTTCCTCGTCTTTTTGTCGGTCGCGTCACGCAGGTTCTCAAAGCCTGGAACGTTTTGACCAATAACACCGACAATCCAGCCTTTATCAATGGCGCCAGCACTCTCAACTTTGTAAAGAAATTGAAAGACGCGAATAAATACCAAAGTCTATGAATGAACCATCATTTGAAATCTTCGAAAGCGGAGGCACGGTCGAACTGAGAGCTTCGGGTGAACTGACTTTTATCCATGAGAGTTTACTGCGATCAAACTTGCTTATTCTTCTTCGGTACGGCAAGTCGAAAAACTTTAAACTGGATCTTCGGCAAGCATCTTCCCTTGACACGTCATGCTTACAGCTCTTTAACATTTTCAAAAGGCAATTGTCAACTGTCAACGCCACACTTGTTATTGAGATGCCGGAAGAACCCGCACTCAAACTATTTCTTATCAGTAACCTGTTTGCAACATCACGATGACAGCTACAACAAAGTCAGTTTCAATCGTGAGCGATTCTCGCGTAGATCTTCAAGACAATTATCTGCGTGCTGAGGTCAATGAGAAGGCAGTGGCCAGCTTGAAGAGAAAACCATTGGTTCAAATATTTAGTCCACGGCATATTCGAGCGAAGACTGTTTATTGTCTGTTGATAACTTCAATTGCGTTCACTATTGTTGGTGCAATTGCGACCGGAATTGAACTGAGCTACGTGGACAATCCAATCGATTCACTGCTTGATGAGCAAAAGTTGCTTTCCAAGGAAAGCCAAGCGCTGAAGCTAATACGCTTTTCTTCCTTTGTGTTGTTTGGAATAACATGTTCCCTGGCCCTAGTCACGCTGATCAAACGAGACAAATTCAAGGCACGTTTGCTTTCGCTCGTCAGAGACACCAACAGGCAACTGGAAGAGCAAGTTCAAGAACGAACGCGTGAACTTGCCGATGCTCTAAAAGCCAAGGACCACTTTCTTGGAATTGCCACACACGATTTGAAATCACCTCTTAATGGAATATTGGGATTAGTTCGATTGATTA
>CBQWHS010000405.1:0-4682 GCA_967728665.1 uncultured Chryseosolibacter sp.
CAACTCATCCCATTATTTCTGTTGATCAGATTGTCGATAAAGCAAAGGCAAGTGGTTCTCAAATAGCTGTCATCACGGGTGGTGAACCAGTGATGTATGATCTTTCGGAACTGACGAAATCTCTTCGGCAAGCAGGTTTGAGAACACACATTGAGACTTCTGGAGTATATCCACTCACCGGATCATGGGACTGGGTTTGTTTCTCTCCAAAAAAATTCAAATCGCCTCATGCCTCTATTTTGGAAAAAGCGGACGAATTAAAAATTATTATCTACAACAAATCCGATTTTAATTGGGCTGAAGATTTCGCGAAGCAAGTCTGTAAAGATTGCAAACTATTCCTCCAGCCAGAGTGGTCGCGCGAAAAGGAAATGCTTCCGCAGATAATTGACTATGTGAAACAGAATCCGTCATGGGAAGTATCTTTGCAGATTCATAAGTATATGAATATTCCGTAGTTGACCTTCCCTGAGTGGATTGTGAATTTTGCTTCCTTATCTTCAAGAATGAATATTGGCGAATTTGCCGAAACTGTTAATCGATTAAGCCAACAGAAGAAACCATTTTTCTTTATAGTTGACTTTGAGATGCAAAAACCTGTCGTCATTCCGCTAAGCGAAATGAATGGTGAAAAGATTTGGTATGACTTCAATGGGAAAACCAATGTCACGAGGCACACAAAAAATTCTCCAACAGCTTCGTTTGAAAAATTCCCAATCGCCCTTGCTGCCTTTAACAAGAAATTTCAAAAAGTATTTCACCACCTTGAACTCGGCGATTCTTATCTGACCAACCTCACGATAAAAACCAGGTTGAAAACAACGCTGTCGTTAGATCAAATTTTTGGGTTGAGCGCTGCACGTTATAAACTTTTATTTAAAGATGAGTTTGTCGTGTTTTCTCCTGAACAGTTTATTCAGATTCGGGATCGAAAAATATTTTCATTTCCCATGAAAGGAACAATTGACGCGTCACTGCCATTAGCAAAAGAACAGATCCTTAATGACGAGAAAGAATTTGCCGAACATGTTACTATTGTTGACCTCATCCGTAACGATTTAAGTATGGTGGCCGAGAATGTAAGTGTCGCCCGATTCCGCTACCTTGAGGAAATACGAACGAACTCAAAGAATCTTTTGCAAGTCAGCTCAGAGATTGTTGGCGATTTACCAGCAGATTATTCATCGAGATTAGGAGATATGTTGATTCGATTATTGCCTGCAGGTTCTATTAGTGGAGCTCCAAAACGGAAAACCGTAGAAATTATTCAAGAAGCAGAAGGGGAGGAACGGGGATTTTATACAGGAGTGGCTGGCTTGTTTGATGGCCGAAACCTGGATAGTGGGGTTTTAATTCGTTATATCGAGAAGGTAAACGGCAATTTATTTTATCGAAGCGGTGGAGGAATAACAACACAAAGCGTTAAGGAAAAAGAGTATCAGGAAGTTATCGACAAAGTTTATGTCCCTATTAATTGAATCGATCAAATTGCTGGATGGTGAGTTTTGCAATCTGTTTTATCATGAGCAGCGAATGATTCGCTCACTGCAGCAAGTCTGCGGGGTAGATGAGGATCTGAATCTTGAGGATTTTCTCCACGAACTTGATGTTCCTGGAAACGGTTTGTATAAATGCCGGATTCTGTATGACGAAACGACTAAGGATGTTGAGTTCATTCCGTACCAGCCGAAAAGAATCGAGCGCTTAAAAATCGTGGAGCACGATCGAATATCCTATGAATATAAATTCAAGGATCGTAGAGTGATCGATAAATTATACGACCTGAAAGAGGATTGCGATGATATACTGATCATCAAAAAAGGTAATGTCACCGATTCATCTTACTCCAACATTGTATTCAAAAGGGAGAAGAACTGGTATACGCCGTGGTCTGCATTGCTAAAAGGGACCATGCGACAAAATCTTATCGACAACAATAAAATATTTCAGGAACAAATTGAGTTAGAAGATATCAAGTCTTTCAAAACCTTTAAGCTCATCAACGCCATGCTTGAATTTGACGGACCTGAAATTGATGTATCCAATATTGTTTTTTAGCTTTCGCGATGATTCGTGTAACCTTAACGCTCTTTATCCTTGTCTCTACTTTTTCTTTTTCACAGGTGCCGCTGAGCACCAAATCGAAAAAGGCAATCGAGTTATATACAGAGTCCGATAATTATAGAGTGCGCGGACAAAATACTCAGGCTATTCAGCTATTGAATGCTGCTATCGAAAAGGATAAAAATTTTTTAGAGGCTTATCATCGCCTCGGCGTTGTGTATTATTCCCTGAAAGATTTTGAGCACGCCATTTCTTATTTTGAAAAAGCCCTGAGTCTCGCAACGGATCCAAAAAAACAAAAAGTTATCTATTATGATTTAGGTGAGACCTATTTCACAATGGGCAACTATGATAAGGCTGAAGAAAGCCTCACTGCGTTTTTGAAATTGGAGACAACGAACAAACCTAGAATTGATAAAGCAAATCAGTTCCTTAAGAACATTGCCTTTGCAAAAGCAAATTCAAAATTAAATACCATTTATAAGCAGCGGAAACTTAGCGACACCGTAAACGCATATATCTTGCAATATTTCCCGGTCTTAACGGCTGATCAGCAAGAATTAATTTTTACACGCAGGCTTGGCGCGAATAATAATGATGATGAAGACTTGGTGGTGTCACGTAAGACTCAGTCAGGGCGATGGGGAATTCCGGAATCTATTTCTGATAAAATAAATTCCCCTTCAAATGAAGGAACATGCTCTATCTCGGCAGATGGAAGAAAGTTAATTTTTACTTCTTGCGTTGGTCGGGAAGGCTACGGCAGTTGTGATTTATTTGAGAGCAGAAAAATTGGCGATCAGTGGACTGAACCGAAAAACCTTGGCCCGAATGTTAACACAAGCGAATGGGAATCTCAACCATCGCTGTCAGCAGATGGGCGAACGCTGTATTTTGTTTCAGATCGAAGATCTGGCATTGGCAGACGCGACATCTGGATATCAACGCTCAACGATAAAGGTGTTTGGACCCGAGCTCGCAATGTTGGGAAACCGATTAACACCGTTTACGATGAGATATCCCCTTTCATTCATGCGAATAGTCGTGCGTTATATTTTGCTTCCAATGGCCTGACGGGCTTCGGTGGTTATGATATTTTTTATTCAACGAAAGATACTGCTAATGTGTGGACAGAGCCCGTTAATATGGGGCGTCCAATCAACACAAACGAAGATCAGTTTTCATTATTTATAACAGCCGATGGAAAAAAGGGCTATTACTCTCATGAAGAAGCGAGGCCACAAGGATACTCCGTCAGTTTTATTTATGAAATAGAAATCCCGGAAGAGCAACAGACGAAATTTAAAAGTAATTATGTGAGAGGTGTGGTTCGCGACAGGCAAACTCGTGAGCCGCTGGCTGCAAGAATTGAATTGATTGATCTAAAAACAAATGAAACCGAGTCCTTAATCGAGTCAGATTCTATCACAGGACAATATCTCTTTGTACTCAATGAAGGTTCTGAATATGCGTTGTATGTAAACAAGAAAAGTTATCTGTTTCAAAGTTTGAATTTCAATTATTCAGAAGTAAAAGATTATAAACCGATCATTCTGAATATTGATTTGGAGAAAGCGAAAGAAGGAACAGTGTCCGTGTTGCAAAATATATTTTTTGATGTGGACAAATACGATCTCAAACCAAAATCTTTAACCGAGCTTAAAAAAATTCTAAAGTTTCTGCAGGACAATCCAACAGTAAGGGTGGAGATAAGCGGTCATACCGATAACTCTGGTTCCGCGGTTTACAACAAGCAGCTTTCACAGAAACGTGCTCAATCTGTTTTCAACTATTTAATTGAAAATGGAATTAATACGAAACAACTTATTCCCCATGGCTATGGATCAGAGCAGCCAATTGCCGACAACAGCACTGAAGAAGGCAAGCAAAGAAATCGAAGAATCCAGTTTAAAATAATTAAGTAAACGATCGATTGATTAGTTCAGGCACCATTTTTTAATGTTGCCTTCGTTTAAATTTCAGATACTCGATCTATAGGTAATCCTTTCCCGAATTTTCCTAAACTAAAAGGAGGATTATGACCAGTGATCCGCGGCCACGATGTGTTCCGACGAGGCTATAATGTCCACATCACAACAACTTAGTGCCTTAAAGTGACTTGAGTAAGATTAAACCAGGGCAAATTTCTTTATCTCCTTTAGGTCGACGAAGCAACTCCCTCTGACGTCTTCACATAATTTCTTAAACAAGCCTAAAGCCCACTTTTTTCGTGGCTTTAACCATGATTTAATAACCTTTTAGTAATAGTGTTTTCACCGCAAAAGATGGATTTTGGGGGCATTATCACCCCTTTTGGGTTAATATTTTTACTATTAAATACAAGATTTCGCATTACATCTTACCTGTAGATTAAAATTTTGTTTTAAGTTTGACACTCAGATAAAACTATCATTAACCTAAATTTTTCGTATGAAGAGAATTCTACTAACATGCTTAACAGCGGTGTTTATGCTCGCCAGTAGTGCGGCATGGGCACAGGAGAGAATTGTCTCCGGTAAAGTGACGTCCCAAGAGGACGGTTCTCCACTCCCCGGAGTAAACGTGGTTCTGAAAGGAACAACGAGTGGCGCTGTGACAGATTCAGAGGGTAAGTATTC
>CBQWHS010000406.1:0-4671 GCA_967728665.1 uncultured Chryseosolibacter sp.
GGTCGTCAATACTAATCCTGAAATTGTTTCGTTAAACATGTCGAATCACCGCAGGTCTGATAACGTTTTCCGGTTGTCATGATGAAACGTCAATTTCGTGCACGTAACAGGAAATTCATCATGAAAATAAAACCTGGTCTATAAACTTCCGTTGGATATTGGTATGAAATTAAATCCTCTTGTGATTTTCCTTTTGTTTTTTGCTGAAGATCTATTTGCTCAAGCGGATTCTACCCGCACATACGAGACGAATCATGTGCAGGGTGAGCCGCCAAAGATTGATGGAATTCTCAGTGATGCAGCCTGGGATCAAGTTGAATGGGGAGGAGACGGATTTAGACAACGGTTTCCTGATAAAGGAGCGCCTGCTTCTGTGAACACGCGATTCAAAATACTTTATGATGATAAAAATCTTTATGTTGGAATTCGTTGCTTCGATCCGGAGCCATCGAAAATTGTCAAGCGAATGTCCAGGCGTGATGGATTTGAGGGAGACTTCGTTGAGATCAATATCGACAGTTACTATGACAAACGTACTGCATTTTCTTTTACGGCCTCAGTGTCTGGTGTCAAGGGTGATGAGTATGTGTCCAACAACGGTGATAATTGGGATGCCAGTTGGGACCCGATCTGGTATTTAAAAACGAGTGTCGACCGGGAAGGGTGGGTTGCAGAATTCCGAATTCCACTCAGTCAACTTCGGTTTGCTGACAAGCCGGAGCACATTTGGGGAATTCAGGTACTCAGAAATTTTTTCCGAAAACAAGAGTCTTCCAATTGGCAATATATTCCTCCTGATGCTGCTGGTATGGTTCATTTGTTTGGGCATCTCACCGGAATCAAAGGCATAAGGCCACAGAAGCAACTCGAGATTCAGCCCTATGTTGTTACGAAGACTGAACGTTTCGAAAAAGAAACAGGCAACCCTTTTGCTACTGGTGCGTCCTCTGCTGCTGAATTTGGTATCGATGCAAAGATTGGTATTACGAGCGATGTCACATTAGACCTTACTGTTAATCCTGACTTTGGCCAGGTTGAAGCGGATCCGTCACAAGTGAATCTTTCTGCATTTGAAGTTTATTTCCAGGAGCGCAGGCCTTTCTTCATTGAAGGAAATAACACGTTGAATTTTCCAATCACTGACTTCAATCAAAACAATATCTTCTATTCGCGAAGAATTGGGAGGCCACCACAGGTGGCTGTTGACACCGACGCATCCGGCGAGGATAACACGAATGAATTTGTAAAAGCAGATAAACGTAGCACGATCCTTGGCGCTGCTAAACTAACAGGAAAAAACAAGCATGGTTTTTCCTGGGGCGTCTTGGAATCGGTAACATCACTTGAGCGTGCAGCAATAGATAGTCTTGGTTTCAGGCGTTATCAGTCCGTTGAGCCGATGACAAATTACCTGGTTGGCCGGGCTCAGAAAGACATCCACAAAGGTAACACCATCGTTGGTGGAATGTTTACGGCGACTAATCGTAAGCTTGATGATCCGGTGCTGACTGGATTGCATAAAAATGCGTATAGCGGAGGCGTTGATTTCATCCATAATTGGAAAGACCGGAAATATTATGTCAGCGCAAAAAGTCTTTTTAGCTATGTTAATGGAAGCACGGATGCATTGGCGAATACACAGCTCTCGTCCGAACGATATTTCCAGCGTCCGGATAACAACCACGCGCAATTTAATCCCAACCGAAGATCGTTGGCAGGCACCGCAGGAACGCTGGTCCTTGGCAAAAAGAGCGGGAACCTTGTTTTCGATATTGGCGGCACCTATCTCTCTCCAGGCCTTGAATTGAATGATGTTGGATTTTTACTGCAGACTGATCTTATCACACAATGGACGTGGACTGTGTATCGGGTGTTGAAACCGAAATGGGTTTTTCGTACCCAGCGCTATTATTTCATTCAATTTCTTGAATGGGATTTTGACGGCAAGAATATTTCTAATGGATACAACGCAGACGCCTATGGCGAGTTTAAAAATCTTTGGTCATACAATGCTGGTGGTGGCTACAACGTGTTCAGTGTTTCCAATGCGGATTTGCGAGGAGGGCCGGCGTTACGTTACCCGGAGAATTACAACCTTTACCTTTATCTCGGCACAGATCGAAGGAAGAAATTTTTTGCATCGATTAATCCGAGCTGGCAATGGGGTGGAAATAATTATCAAAAGTATACATCGCTCGATTTTCAGTTTGTTTATCGTCCGATAAATGCGTTGTCAATTTCAGCATCGCCAAGCATAAGTCACAACATCAATCAAATGCAATATGTCGCGACAACGGAGGGCAGTGCGGGATCTCGTTATGTGGTGGGAGAAATTGACCAGTCTACTGTTCGTATAACACTGCGTGCAACTTATATGATCACTCCAAATCTTTCTATTCAATATTATGGACAACCCTTTGGAACGACTGGAAAATATTCGAATTACAAGATGATTACCAACGCGAGCGCTGCCGAGTATGCCGACCGGTTTAACCTAATGTCATCGCCTTCATTATCTTACTCAAATGATAAATTTGATTTTGATGAAGACCACGATGGTGTCAGTGATTATCATTTCAACAAGCCGGATTTTAATTTTGGACAGTATCGTTCAAACACAGTATTGAGGTGGGAATACATTCCAGGTTCAACATTATTTTTAGTTTGGACAAAAGAACGTAATGGTGGGTTCTATGATCAGCCAGGTCCAATTCATCAAAAGTATAAACTTGATTTTGACGAGAAGGGGCATAATATCTTTCTCATCAAGTTCACGTATCGCCTGGTGTTGTGATTACTTATCTTCTAAGCGCTGGATTTTGATTTCTGCCCGGCGGTTGAGACTATGTTCTTCATCGCTACATTCAGTTCCATCACTGCATCGGTTTAGGATCAATTCTTCGCCGAAGCCGCGCGCTGTAATCCTTGTTTTTTCAATGCCATGGTTTATCAAATATTCAACTACAGCTTGAGCACGCCGGTTTGACAACTCTAAATTATAGTCGTGTGCTCCTTGAGAGTCTGCATGCGCGCCGATGTTCACAGTGGATTTTGGTGCACGTTTGCAATCTTTTACAAATTTATCGAGTGATGCGAAAAATTGCGGTTTAAGCAGTGCCTTATCAAAATCGAAAAGCAAATCGATTTTCTCCAGGAACTTTTCTTCAAGCAGAATGTCGTTGACAAGATTGCCTTTGTACAGGCCCTGTGTATTTAAATTGAACCCATTGGGAATGTGGCCTTCCTTCGAAGCTGTGATGCTGTACTTATTGTCTGGAGTAATCAGGAATTTATAGAAACCATCAGCTCCGATCTTTATTGAGTCATTTTTTCCGGTAGTTAAATTTCGAATTGTAACAGTGGCATCCGGCAGCACTGCCTGCAATTCGTTGCTATAGATTTTTCCCTGAGCAAACAGGCCATTTTCCCAGATCGGAATTGTCAGCGTGTCTTTTAAAATGTAATTTTTATCCGTTCTAAATTTGATTTCATCAATGGAGGTGTAGCCATCTTTTTTTGCGCGGATATTAAATTCCTTGTCCATCTCAAGTTGCTGATAGAAGTTCCCATGTTGATCGGTCGTCACCGAATCAATTATTACATTGTCAGGGTTTCGAATAATAACTACAGCATTTGGAATGGGATCCTTGGTAGTTTTTTCAACGACAGTTCCGAAAAGCGTAAACTTGTTTAAGGTAAAACTATAAATGTCATCGTAACCTTTTCCGCCTTCACGATTCGATGAGAGAAATCCTTTTCTACCTGAATCATCCATTACAAAAGCAAAATCATCCATAGATGAATTGACTGGATAACTGAGATTGTATGGCGTTCTAAAATTTCCGTTTTGAATTCTGCTGCCGAAAATATCAAGGCCTCCGAATCCTCCGTGTCCATTAGAAGCAAAGAACAAGACACTGTCTTTGTAAACAAAAGGGTAAAATTCATCGCCCGGAGTGTTGATCTCTGCGCCAACATTTTTCGGATCTGTCCATTTTCCATTTTCAAATGTCGACTTGTAAATGTCGGCACCTCCAAGTCCACCTGGCTTATCGGATGAGAAGAAGAGGATATTTCCATCGTCTGAAATCCATGGATGACCAGTGGAATAACTGTTGTCATTATATTGGAACGAATGAACATTTGAGATCGAGTTGTCCTGGCCTAATGTTGCGAAGTATAATTCAAGATTTACTTTTCCTGTTGCGTCCCGGATCGGAACCCCGTTTCTCAATGCATTTCTCGAAAACACGATCTTCCGTGTTTCACCATAAAAGGAGAGGGGCCCATCGTGGTAGATCGAGTTGAGACCTTTGTTTGAAAAAAGCAGCACTTGTTCTTCAGGAGATTTTTCCGGATTGAAATTCTTCCCGGCGAAGAATGTATTCAGCGGAGATTCTTCATCATTCAATGCTGAAAGTGATTTTCGCTTAATGAACAAGTCACGGTCACGTGCGGATACAAAGACGACACCATCTTTGTAATAATTCGCCCCAAAGTCTGATTGATCTGAATTGAACCATTCACTCGTAACAGTATATTGATTTGAATCGCGTAAATGAAATGTCAGTTGATCAAGAAATTCAATTTTGAGTTTTGCACGAATATCCGACTTCGGATCATTCAAATATTTACGATAGGCATCAACGGCTTTGTCATATTGTTTCAGCT
>CBQWHS010000407.1:0-4667 GCA_967728665.1 uncultured Chryseosolibacter sp.
AACCGTTTTTACCGAAGGCGCTCACGAGAAATTCAACGGGCATTTCGCGCAATGTTTCTACCGTACGGACACCCATGTCATAAAGGAATGAAGCAGTTTGCTTTCCGACCATTGGAAGTTTTTCGATCGACAGGGGAGAGAGAAAATCTTTTTCAGTGCCTGCTTCTATTCGCGCTTCAGCATTGGGCTTGAATTCTCCCGTTGCAACCTTCGAGACAAGTTTGTTTACTGACATGCCGAGGGAGATTGGCAGCGCGCTCTCTTTTAAAATTCGCTTCCGTAACTCAACAGCCCACCTGAACGCTCCATAGTATCGATCCATTCCGCTCGCGTCAATGTAGAATTCATCAATTGAAGCTTTTTCAAATTCGGGAGCACGCTCGGCAATAATTTCAGTGATTTCATGTGAGGCCTGGCTGTAGGCTTCCATATCTCCGGAAATGACTTTTGCATCGGGACAAAGCTGAAGTGCAAGGTACATGGGCATGGCCGAGTGAACTCCGAATTTCCGGCTCTCGTAGCTGCAAGCTGCGACCACTCCTCTGCGGCTACTTCCTCCAATAATCAGGGGCAGTCCTTTGAGTTTTGAATTTTTCTTGCATTCTACTGCTACGAAAAACGCGTCCAGATCCAGATGTATGATATTCCTTTCCACAGCCCTAAATAACTAAAATTATTAGTTACATGTTGTATACGTCAACTAATTTTTTTAGTTTTGTAATGTTGTTTGCCATAGCAACCGTTTCTGGTCGAGTTTTCGAAGTCAGAGGCAATGATTTTAGTAGAAGTTACTTTTGTGATCGTCCTGCATTTATCTTGCGGGACATCACACTGGTAATGACTTGTGTGAAACTTTAAAAACGTTATGGCTATAGTAAATAAAAACCTAAAATTCCTGCGAATGCACCTGGGGCTGACTCAGAAACAGCTCGCAGAAAAACTTGGACTTAAACAAGCCGCTGTGGGAGCGTACGAAGAAGAACGCGCCACGCCACCAGTTACCTCTCTTGTTGAAATTTCCAGGATATTTAATGTCAGTCTTGATCAGCTAATTAATAAAGACCTGAGCAGCGTTCCGCAGAAAGATTGGAAGGCCAAGGCGAATTCAAAAGGAAAAGAGATTCTCGCCATCACCGTTGATTCTAATAATAAGGAGAACGTTGAGTTGGTCACTCAAAAAGCTTCGGCTGGTTATCTTAATGGCTTCCAGGATTTGGAATATGTTAAAGATCTTCCGAAAATCAGCCTGCCTGTTCTCCCGAAGAACAGAACCTATCGCGCATTTGAAATTCAAGGGGATTCAATGTTACCGGTGCAATCCGGAAGTATCATTTTCGGAGAATATGTTGAAGACAGTAAGTCAATCAAGAATGGCAAGCTTTACATTCTTGTCACAGCGAATGACGGAATTGTGTTCAAGCGCGTTTTTAGTTTTGCCGATCAGCAAGGAAAATTATTGCTCGTTTCCGACAATCGCAGCTACGAACCGTATGCTGTGAAGATTGATGATGTTCTGGAAATATGGGCTGCAAAATCATTTTTCTCAACACAGTTTCCCGAAGCTGATTCTGGTCCCTCATCGCTGGTAGATCAATTGGCCTATCAGGTATTTCAGTTGCAGGCAAAGGTGAAAAAGTAAGGCGACCCTTCACCACTGAATTCGGCCCATCGTCCGCAGATCAAACTCAACGTTTGTCGGAACGTCTTATCTTCGACTTTCGTCATTGAATTCTCATGAAAAATTGCATTGGGATTTTTGCACTGGTTGTCATGATTGTTGGAGGATGTTCAAGAATTTCTGACAACGTCAAAAAACTTCCCGTTGAACGATGGTTGACGACCGCGGACAAATCTCATCTTCTCGAACAGGATACAGCCTTTTTTGCAAATCATTCCGATTTTTCATTTCCAATCATTGATGTTGATTCGATGAAGCAATATCAAACCATGGATGGCTTCGGTTACTCGTTGACGGGCGGCAGCGCGTTTCTTCTTAACGAAAAACTTTCCGCGGAAGCGAAAACCACATTATTGCGGGAACTTTTCGGAAGGAGTAATCGACAGATCGGTATCAGTTATCTGCGCATCAGCATGGGTGCTTCAGATCTTGACGATGAGGTTTTTTCGTATGATGATTTACCAGCAGGCAAGACTGATAAAGAGTTGAAGAATTTTTCGATCGATCCTGATAAGAAAAATCTTATTCCAATTCTTAAACAAATCCTGGCGATCAATCCGGATATTAAGATTATGGCAAGCCCGTGGTCAGCACCGACTTGGATGAAGACAAACAGAAAAGCAAAAGGTGGAAGCCTGAAAAAGGAGTTCTATTCAGTCTACTCGAATTATTTCGTAAAGTATGTTCATGCAATTGCCTCTGAAGGAATCACAATTGATGCAGTCACTTTACAAAATGAACCAGAGCATCCCGGTAATACGCCAAGCATGACAATGACTGCGGGCGAAGAAGCTGACTTTGTTGCCAATCATTTAGGACCAGCGTTCAAGCAGGATAAAATCAAAACTAAAATTGTCATTTATGATCACAACTGCGATCATCCCGAATATCCAATCGCGGTGCTGAACAATCCAGAGGCGAAAAAATACATTGATGGCACTGCATTTCACATGTACCTTGGCGAGATCACAGCACTTTCAACAGTGCACGAGGCGCATCCTGATAAAAATATTTATTTCACGGAACAGTGGACGTCAGGCAAAGGCGAATTTGCGGGTGATCTGCGATGGCATGTAAAGAACCTCGTCATAGGAGCATCGCGAAACTGGAGTAAAAATGTTTTGGAATGGAATCTTGCGGCTGATCCCGAATTCAATCCACACACGGATGATGGTGGATGTAATCTTTGTCTTGGCGCTTTGACTATTGGTGATTCTGTTTCCAGGAATGTTTCTTATTATATCATCGCGCACGCTTCTAAATTTGTTCCGGCGGGATCTGTTCGTATTGCATCTAACAACGAAACGTCATTGCCCAATGTAGCCTTCATAACGCCAACAGGAAAGAAAGTTTTGATTGTGTTGAATGATAGTGATACGGACCAAGCATTTGGAATTCGATTCAATAAGGTTATCGCGAAAAGTTCTTTACCAGTAGGAGCGGTTGCCACGTATGTTTGGTGAAACGTAAAAATCAGTTAGCTATCCAATCAATTCCCTTTCGCAATTTACGGAGTGTTTCTTCTTCTTTAGAACCAGGGTTCGGCTGGAAGTTATAAACCCAATTCGCTTGTGGAGGCAAACTCATCAAAATTGATTCCGTACGTCCATCAGTCTCCAACCCGAATTTTGTTCCTCTATCCCAAACTAAATTAAACTCTACATAACGGCCTCTTCTCAAGAATTGCCAGGTTTTGTTCGCTTCCGTAAACGGCATTGAATGATTTTTTTTCATGAGGTGGACATACGTTGGAGCGAAACAACTTCCCACGCTCTTCACAAATTCAAACCTTGATTCTTTGGTTGCTCCATTCTCACCTTTCAAATAATCGAAAAAGATCCCTCCAACACCACGTGTCTCGTTTCTGTGCTTAATGAAAAAATAATCATCCGCCCATTTTTTGAACTGTGGATAGTAAGAAACGTCCTGACGATCACAAACCGCTTTTAACTGATGATGAAAAAACTGGGCATCTTCATCAACAACGTAATGAGGCGTCAAATCAATCCCTCCTCCAAACCACCATGTTCCGTTTGACATTTCGAAATACCGCACGTTCATGTGAATAATCGGAACCATCGGATTGTGAGGGTGAATGACAATCGAAACACCGGTCGCAAAAAAATCTGAATTCTCCCCCGCAGGAAGGTTGAGCATTTTAATCGTAGCATCGGGAGTTTTTCCAAACACGGCGGAGAAATTCACACCACCTTTTTCAATGATTCCACCATCAGCAATTACACGCGACACACCACCTCCACCTCCCTGACGCTCCCACTCATCGCTGATAAATTTTGCGTTGCCATCGGCAAACTCTAACTGTTGGCAGATATCGTTTTGAAGATTCTTAAACCAGCCGCTGATTTCTTCTTTAGTTAACAAGTCCACACTGTTTTTTTGCGTCCCAAATGTAATGAACAAGCGTGGATTGAGATAGGATTAAATCCTGTGTTTCGGCTTGAATTTCGTTGGCGATTAGACGGGCGGATACGACTGAAACGTGTATTTTTGAAATCAAACAACGATTGCATCATGTCGATTGCAGAGAACACCAAGTCCTCGAAAAGAAAGATTAAGACTGAAGTTTCGATGGACATCCTGTTGAAGGCTTATGAGCTAATGTGTGTAGCGAAACGGATGGCCGAGACCTATGATGAAAACCGTGACGTGAGCAACAAGTACGTTCACAGCACATCGCGCGGTCATGAAGCCATTCAACTGGCTGCCGGATTTCAGCTGAAGCCGTATGATTATGCTGCACCATATTATCGAGATGAATCAATTTTGCTAGGGCTGGGATTAGAGCCTTATGAGCTTATGTTGCAGTTGATGGCGAAGCGTGATGACCCATTTTCCGGTGGACGATCATATTACGGCCATCCGAATTTGAAACGAGCTGGCTTCACGATCATTCCTCATCAAAGTTCTGCTACCGGCATGCAAGCAATTCCGGCAACGGGAATGGCGCACGGAATTTCGTACCTGGAAT
>CBQWHS010000408.1:0-4663 GCA_967728665.1 uncultured Chryseosolibacter sp.
TGCGTACTTGTAATAAAGCGTTGCCGGCACATTAGCATACTCTCCTGTCCTGTCGCGAAGGCTATACATCTTCCCTTTTGCTTCACTGAGTTTTGACTTCAGAAGGTTCCAGCGAATCAGCGCTTGCTTGCGTTCCATCTCTCCGCAGAATTCAAATTTGTTTTCGTTAACAATGGCATTGAACATGGCCTCCTTCGTTCCTAACGCATTCACATATGAGTCTACTTTTTCACTCCAGTCAGTCGATTTAAATGCGCGCTGACGAATCATTTTCAAGTACGGAGCTGCAGCGCCTGGGCCTTCAAGTTCGTTGGCGATCTCCGCTGCCATCAGCACCACTTCTGCATATCGCATGTAAAGTTTATTCACCCCGTCATCATTAGTCGAGGTCACTCTCCTTTTCATCCACTCATACCTGTACTTACCAAAGGCCCACGTGTTCAGTGGAGTTAATTGTTGCTTTGATATTCCAGATACATCGGCTGTTCCCCATTCGTATGGAACACAGGTAACATCTCTCCTCGTGTCTTTCACGTCAAAATCATAAAAAACATTTGGCAACGGGCCCGCGGTGCCGCCACGATTTTGCGCAGTGTACTGGTCTATGCTTCTGTGTCTAACAGCAAACGTAAAGAGCATACGTCCACGTCCATCCGCGAACGGTAATTCCCAAAGTGCCTCTCCTCCTGCCGCAATGTTGTCCTGGTTATTCTTTTTGAAAACCGTTTCAAACGAAGTCTCAAGTTGTGCCCTGCCACTGTTGATGACATCCAAACATTCCTGATAAGCGATAGGATACATGTTGGCTACTGACAATTCAGGATCATTGCTTTGTCGAATTCCATCCGGATATTGCGAGTAACCACTGGCTACAAGGCAAAGGCGTGCGCGCAATCCTTTTACAAAAGCTTTATTGATCCGTTCGATGCTACCGGTCGCAGCATTTTCGTTCGGCCATGGAACTAAAGTCGATGCTTCCGCTAAATCAGCGATAAGTTGCTTATAGATTTCATCCCGGTTTGTTTTCGGAAGGTATATCGATTCAGTGGAGATCGGTTCAAAACGTGCAACTACATCGCCCCACGACTTTAGTAAGTCAGCATAGATAATTGCGCGGAGTGTCAATGATTCGCCGAGCAAATATCCTAATTCATTCCCCGGTTCTGGCTTGCCATATTTGCGGAGTCCTTGAATACAAATATTTGCGCGCTCAATCCCGGAATACATCATCGCCCACACATTATTCTCCGTGTTCATATTGGCGTTGTTAGGCTTGGCATTGTATACAGCCAGGTCTGCGTTATCACCAGGAGTCTGTGAGGAGTTGTACCATTCAACATCGGTGTTCATTCCATACCAAGGCAAAAAACGGCCGCGGTAAGAGTTTGTTTCTCCAAATGGAACTTTGATTCCGTCTACTGCACCCTTCGCTAAATCAGGTGTTGAAAAAATTACCGATTCATCTAAAGAGGATTTTGTAGGAGCTTCGAGGTAGTCGTTGCATGATGCAAGCACTGTCGCAATTATTACTGCAATGAAATATTTTATCTTTTTCATATTGATATTCATCAGCTTAGAAATTAAGATTTAAACCAACTACGAATTGTCTGCTTCGTGGATATGCTGAATAATCAACACCTGGTGTGAGGTTTGTTCTTCTGCGTGTTGAAACTTCAGGATCAAAGCCAGTGTAGTCTGTGAGAACGAACACATTATATGCGGTTGCATAAAGTCTAAGACTTTGAATTTTAAATTTCGTCATCATCGGGGTTGGAACCGAATATCCCAGCGTGAGTGTGTTCAAGCGGAGGAATGCCCCCTTTTCAACAGCCCAATCACTGAACACATAGCGGGCCATGTACGGAGACCACATGGTTGTGGTAGCATTTAGCTCGGCAAGTGCTGTAGGATCGGTTACACGATTTCCAGTTGCTGGGTCAATGTTTGTCCATCGCTTTCCGTCTGCCATTTCCGTACTGAGGTTTCTGTATTGATAGCGTGGCGTAGCACTTGTGTATTCAATTTTGTTTGCGTTGTAAATATCGTTGCCGTAGCTCCAGCTAAACGCAGCAGTCAAGTCAAAACCGTACGCATATGCATTTGCGATAAAACCACCCGTATGTTTCGGGTTGGCATTTCCAATCACTTGCTGATCATTCACGTTCACGATACCGTCACCGTCAAGATCTTTTAGCTTCATCATCCCGGGAGCAATTGCACCAACTACAGTAGAAGCATTTGCTACATCTGAACGGAGGATCCATTTTTGTGTAGCAGCATCGTATCCTTCAAAATCAGAAACTTCATATCGTCCATCGGAACGATATCCATACATCCTTCCTACTTGCCTGCCGACAGCAACCTGGTAGTCATTTCCAATTTCAGTCGATGCCCAGTTTGTGTTTTGTCCAAAATTCTCCATTGATCCGAGTGACTTGATTTGATTACGGTTGAAGCCGATGTTGAATCCGAAACTCAGTCCATATTTTTCTTTCTCAATCACAGTGTAATTGAAAGATGCTTCCATCCCTTTGTTCTCGGTTTCGCCAAGATTTCTGAATTGGCTGGTATATCCAGTTCCAGGAACCGGAAACTCTACTAACAAATCTGTTGTGTTGTTTAAATAAGTCTCCAACGAACCGGTAAGTCGTGCTTGTAGAAAACTAAAATCCAAACCGATGTTGCGTGTTGTTGTGGTTTCCCATTTGAGATTCGGATTTGCTAACATTTTCGATGCTGACCAGTAGCTATCAAAGCCGTTGATCCATGTATTTGTACTTGACTCAAATGATTGAAAAGTTTGTCCGACTGGAATATTGTTGTTGCCTGCAGTTCCATAACTCAAGCGTATTTTAAGTTGGTCTAACCAGGCTGAGGTCCCGTCCATAAAATTTTCTTCGGAGATCTTCCATGCCGCTGCGGCTGAAGGAAAATAGCCCCAGCGGTTGTTCGTTAAAAACTTACTTGAACCATCTGCTCTGTACGTTGCCGACAGAAGGTACTTTCCCTTTAAATCATAATTAACACGTCCAAAGAAAGAAAACAGTTTATCATCCGGGCTGGAAAAATTATTAATCGATTGCGCCTTTCCTTGCGTTGTCAGTTTGAATGCTTGATCAGCAGTAAACAATTTCGGATATCCATGAATCACGGAAGTGAGCAATCGTGTTTCGGTCTGAATCATTTCCTGGCCGAGCAGCAAAGTGAGGTTATGGTTTTCATTGAGGAATTTCTTGAAATTATAATTCAGTGTGTTGGTGTTTCTGAATCTGATTTGGTCGCGGCTACTTAGCGTAAAGGCTGGCTGGTCCTGATTTTCTGCTGCAGGAATATTTTGAACATAGTAGGTTGATAGGCCATAGAACCGATCGTCGTCATACCGCATATTATCCAAACCAAAATCAGTTTTAAACTGCAGGTTGTCGATGATTTTCCATGCGAAACTGCCCGCCATGTTAAAATTCTTGCGCTCCTGGTTGCGATCGTTGTCTGCAATAGCTACCAAGGGATTAATGAGGTAACTTGAAATTTCTTCATTGGTATCATTTGACGTTAATCCATTTGTTGGAATTGGTGTGTAAGTCACACTGTGTTTCAATCTTGAGTCTGAAGCAGAAACTTCATTTTGTTCATTCGCGCCAGCGCCATCTATTTTTGTATTTGAATATCGTAACGAGAATGCGAGGTCAACCTTTTCAACAGGTTTGCTGTTAAGTTTGAGCGTAAGATTATCGCGCTTGAATTTCGAGCTAACCATAATGGCCTCTTCTGCGTAACGCGCATAGTTTACGGAGTATGAAAATTTATCAGTGCCACCACGAACATTCAAATCGTGGCTAAAAACTTCACCGGTTCTGCCGAATACTTGTTCCTGCCAATTGTTCCCCTTGACCCCTGAGAATAAATCCATGTCTTGATAGGATCCAAAATAATCTTCATACGATCCGATATCCCCAGGTGCATTATCGAGCACTGCATATTCATATTGCCATTTCACATAATCTTGCACAGGAAGAACGTCCATCGTCTTCGCGATTCTTTTTGCGCCATAAAAAGTATTATAGCTTACGGAGACTTTGCCTTCGGTTCCGCTTCGTGTTGTGATAATGATTACACCGTTCGCACCGCGAGAGCCATAAATAGCGGTTGATGAGGCATCTTTTAGAACATCAATAGACTTGATATCGGAAGGTGTGATGTCGGAGATTGAAGCCACAGGAAATCCATCAACGATATACAACGGAGAGTTGTCCTGAGTAATAGATCCTCCACCGCGAATTCTGATTTTTATTTCCGCATCGGGAGAACCTTCGGCGGATGAAACTTGAACACCGGCTAGTCTTCCTGTCAAAGATTCTGCGACGCTGGCTACGGGTACTTTTCGTAACGCGTCACCGGAAACTGAAACGACCGATCCGGTAAGATCAGATTTTTTTACGGTGCCATAGCCAATCACGACAACTTCATCAAGCGTACTGACATCGGCCTCCATCGTAACATCAATCGCAGATTGATTTCCAACGACATGTTCTTGAGCAGCCATGCCAATGAACGTAAAGATCAACACTGCATTAGGACTTACAGAAAGCGTATACTTTCCATCTGTGTCCGATGTAGTGCCATTGGTAGTTCCTTTTTCAAAAATCGAAACTCCAGGCAATAA
>CBQWHS010000409.1:0-4662 GCA_967728665.1 uncultured Chryseosolibacter sp.
ATTTCACCAACGTATCCTGCGATACACATAATTGGTCGCTTCGAACTTTCAACGTTTTCCAACAAGGTTAAGTTTTCGCTATCTGCGATTTCAAAATATTCAAGTTTAATTCCCGGAATTCTTTCGACAATAGCCTTCACCTCAGATTTAATTTTTGGAAAAGAGTGTTTTTGCAGAATCATCTTTTTTGCTGCATCAAGAGCTGTAAAGAACACAGAAGCATCGCGATGCTGTTCTTCAGATAGACGAAGATTTCGGGAACTCAATGCCAATCCATTTTGCTCGCGCAACGTTGGAATGCTCTTCACTTCAACTGGAAAACTTAGTTCCTTCACCAGTCTTTTAATGATGGCGAATTGCTGCCAGTCTTTCTGGCCGAAATATGCACGGTCCGGTTGAATGATGTTAAAAAGTTTTGAAACCACCTGTCCAACGCCACTAAAATGCCCTGGTCTGAATGCACCCTCCATCACTTTGTCAAGCGGCCCAAAATCGAGCTTGAGCATTGAGTTAGCAGGATACATTTCTGTCACTTCTGGAGAGAACAATACATCACAATGAACTTCTTCAAGCATTTTGGTGTCTCTTTCAAGAGTCCTGGGATATTTTAGAAGATCCGCTGGGTTGTTGAACTGCGTGGGATTGACGAAAATGCTGCAAACTGTTATTGAATTCTCCGTTTTTGATGCTGTCGCCAGTGCTAAATGGCCCTTGTGCAACGCCCCCATGGTAGGGACCAAACCGATCGTTTTGCGGCCAGTCTTAACATCATTTAAAAATTCCCTTAACAGGCTTATTTCCTTGAAAATCTTCATTTTAGGCCGGTTCGCAAAGGGTCGCAAAGATATAGGGAAATGTCAAAATAAGTTGAATAAGGGGGTAATTTTTTGTACTTTTGTGGCTCTAAAATCGGTTCTAAATTAAATAGTAACAATATGTCGAAAATCCGTATCCTTTATGTGGCCAGTGAGATCGATCCTTTCCTGCAAACTTCCGAGGTAGCAAATTTTGTTCGGAAATTGCCGCAAGCGATGCAAGAGAAAGGGATGGAGATTCGCATTCTGGTACCAAGATTTGGTATTATCAATGAACGTAAGAACCGGCTACATGAGGTTGTAAGATTATCAGGTATAAATATTTCAGTTGGTGATGAAGAAAAACCTTTGATCATTAAAGTTGCATCAATTCCGAATGCAAAATTGCAGGTATATTTTATCGATAACGAAGACTATTTCCACCGCAAGTCAGTTTTCCACGATAAGGAGAATAACTTTTATGAAGACAATGACGAACGCGCAATTTTCTTCTGTAAGGGTGTGATTGAAACCGTTCGCAAACTCGGATGGGCCCCTGATATAGTTCATTGCAATGACTGGATTACGAGCTTTATTCCGTTGTATCTCAAAACCACTTACAAAAACGATCCGTTGTTCAAGAATGCGAAAACCGTTTTCAGCATTTATAACAATCACTTCAGTCACAAGTTTAAAAGCAACTTGCTCGACAAAGTGAAAATGATCGATATCGAAGATAAAATGCTGGGCAATTTAAAAACTGCAGACTACGAAGGGTTTATCAAATTGGGTGTTGAATTTGCTGATGCAGTTATCGTGGCAGAGGACAATAAAAAACTCGAAGGTCTGTTTAAGAAGATCAAAGAGAAGAAAGTCGAAACCTTTGAACAAAACGAAAATTACACCGAATCATACTACAATCTCTATAATGAACTTGTGGGATAAGAGCCTATTGATGAGGCGACTTACTGTGCTGGTAGTCGCCTCATTTTTTTTCTCTTGCGAAGACGAAACCAGCCTCCTCGGATTTAGAAATCCCAACCCCAAATTTGACGTACGATATATTGAAATTCCACTGGAGAGCAGTGTGCTTTTAGTGGATTCAGTTCTCACCGATAACCTTTCGACGCAAGGTGCGGGAACTGTTCCGTTCAACGCAGTTGGTCAATATACCGATGCGCTTTTCGGAACCATGCGTGCCGAGACCTACTTGCAGGTTACACCGGGTAATACCACAAAAATCGATGAGACATCGGTTTATGATTCCGTGACGTTTCAAATGCGATTGAATTTTTATTCCTATGGTTTTACCGGCGAACAAACCATGAAATTCAACATTCATGAACTAACGGAAAAAACGCTTAACCTCGACTCCGGTCGAAACCGATATTACTTCAATTCAACTTTGCCATACAACGCCTCACCTATAGGCCAGGCGAGCGTTCAGGTGAATTACGATAGCCTGAAAAAACAATATGCGCTTGCTACAGCGTCTCAAGACACGCTGCTGATGAGAGGACGTTTGTCTGATGCATATGGAAGTCATTTGTTTTCGCTTGCTTTAACTGATCCGGGATCGACATTTTCTGATCCGGCTCTTTTTGTGCAAGATGTAAAAGGGCTCGTTGTAACGGAAGCGGAGGATAATGGAATTCTTGGCATCAATCCACTTACGTCCCTCAGTAAAGTTACTTTACACTATCACACTGTGACCAATGGCTCGGTTGCTGATACACTTGAAAAGAGTTTCGTTTTCAGTGGCGCAACCTATGATCCAAATTTTACAAACTACTCAGTTGATCGAAGCGCAACGGAATTCTCGGTGTTGACAAAATCTTATCAACACGCGACTACCGCTTCCGGGATACGGGGTGTCCAAGGAGGCGCACCACTTATTACCAAACTTGACTTATCATCGTTCTATAAGTTCGCAGATACTGTTGAAGCTGCGGTTATCAATTCCGCTGAACTCGTGATTGAAGATGTTGAATCCGTTGCCGGTATTTATAACCATAGCCAATTCATGTTGAAAGTGCTGAATGAAAATGACCAATTCTTAAACACCAGCTATGCAACTGACCTTGAGGCCATGAAACCATATCTTACGAATACAACAGTTTTTACTCCCGGTGGACACTTTTATGTAAGAGCCGATTATAAGACCGAAGTACAAAGCTCCACCAGTGTTCCTGCCACTGCCAGCATAGATTATATCAGCGATAATAGAGGTTACTCAGGATTTATGACATTGTTTGCGCAGGACCTGGTTCAGTTTAAGAAACTCAATGGAGTAATAAATCCGTTGAGAATTAAGTACCTCGCCCTTTACCCAAAGAATCCGGGCGTCTCAACTAGTGTTAATCGCACCGTTTTCAATGCTGATAAAATCAAATTGCGAATTTATTATACTCGTCCATCTGGATCAGTTAAATTGAACTAAACTCTAAACCCTCCGGCTTATGTGTGGAATAGTAGCTTACGTTGGCAATCGCCAAGCACACGATGTAATCATCAAAGGCCTTAAACGCCTAGAGTATCGCGGCTATGACAGTGCAGGGATCGCATTGCTGAATGGCGGTCTTAACATCTACAAAAAGAAAGGCAAAGTTTCAGAGCTGGAAGCTTATTTGAAAGGCAAAAATGTTGACAGTCATATTGGGATCGGTCACACGCGTTGGGCGACTCATGGTGAACCAAATGATGTGAACGCTCATCCGCATTATTCTTCAACAGGCAAACTCGCAATCATTCATAACGGTATTATTGAGAACTACGATTCTTTGAAGAAAGAATTGATTAGCAAGGGACACAAATTTCTCAGCGATACTGACACTGAAGTTTTCATTCACTTCATTGAAGACATCAAAGAAAAAGAAAACTGTTCGCTTGATGAAGCAGTGCGACTTGCGCTGACCAAAGTCGTTGGTGCTTATGCTATTGTGATCATGTCGCTTGAAGATCCAAATTTATTGGTAGCGGCCCGAAAAGGTAGTCCACTTGTTATCGGCGTTGGCAAAGACGAATATTTCCTGGCGTCAGATGCAACACCCATTGTCGAGTATACAAACGAAGTTGTTTACCTCAACGATCAGGAGATAGCAGTTATCAATGACGGAAAATTGAGCATTCGCAACACAGCCAATCTGCCACTGACGCCATACGTTCAGACAGTTGATCTGGAACTTGAAGCGATTGAAAAAGGTGGATTTGAACATTTTATGCTCAAGGAAATTTTTGAGCAACCCAAGTCAATTAGTGACTGCCTTCGTGGACGATTGGATTCTTCTTCAGCGCGCCTTGTGCTTGGAGGTTTGAGAGAGTATGTCAATAAACTTGTCAATGCAGATCGCATTCTAATCGTGGCTTGCGGCACGTCATGGCATGCCGGGTTGGTCGCTGAATATTTCTTCGAAGAATTTTGTCGCATTCCTGTCGAAGTTGAATACGCATCTGAATTTCGTTACCGGAATCCAGTGATCCGCGAAGGCGATGTGGTAATTGCCATTTCGCAATCAGGAGAAACGGCAGATACGCTTGCGGCAATCGAACTGGCAAAATCAAAAGGTGCAATTATTTTTGGAGTCTGTAATGTTGTAGGATCTTCAATTCCTCGTGCAACACACGCAGGCGCATACACACACGCAGGTCCGGAAATTGGAGTGGCGAGCACGAAAGCATTTACAGCACAGCTCACGGTGCTGAACATGATCGCGCTGATTGTTGCCCAACGCAAGGGCTCCATTACCGAGCAGAAACTTCATGAGCTTTTAGTGGAAATGGAAACCATTCCAACGAAAGTTGAAAAAGCATTGCGTCTAAACGATCAGATCAAAGAAATAGCAGAGACGTTCAAAGACGCCACCAACTT
>CBQWHS010000410.1:0-4627 GCA_967728665.1 uncultured Chryseosolibacter sp.
GCTTGAAGCATTTTGGGAGAACGGTGCTAAGCGACTTGAATATTATTTTGAGGATGGTGAATACGAAGGGTGCGGGAAAGAGTGGGCGTCCAATGGTGTACTTGTTAAAAAACTGAATTATAAAAATGGCCAACAAGAAGGCTTGCAACAGCTTTGGACTTCTGATAGAGAATTGTGGGCTAACTATGAAGTGAGAAATGGAAGACATTATGGAATCACGGGTGTTAAATCATGTGCGACGCTTTGGAAAAATGACAGCGTCTCAATCCATTAGTATTCTCCTGGTTGGCCTTGCAATTCTCGGTTGCGAAAAAAAGCAACAGGTGCCATACTACAACACGGCGGACTTCACTCCATATTGGGAAGATGATTCCGACTTCTCGCGAGATACATTCCATACCATTGCACCATTCTCATTTTTAAACCAGAATGATCAAACCGTCACGAATAAAAATTTTGAAAACAAGATTTATGTTGCTAATTTTTTCTTCACCATTTGTCCTGGAATATGCCCAAAGTTAACAGGCAACATGATGAAAGTTGCAGAGACCTTTGAGGGAAATAAAAACGTCATGTTTATTTCACACTCGGTGACGCCAGACATCGACTCCGTAGCAGTTTTAAAAAAATACGCTGAAGAACATCACATCAACGCAATGCAATGGCACCTGGTGACGGGAGATAAAAATGAAATCTATGAACTGGCCCGACAATCGTATTTCGCAGAGAGAGAAATCGGTTTCCAAAATTCGACAAATGAATTTCTTCACACCGAGCATTTTATTCTCGTAGACGGCGATGGTCACATTCGCGGAATCTACAACGGTACACTTGAACTGGAAGCAGACAGACTGATAGAAGACATTAAGAATTTACTATGATTTCTCGACCAGACTAAATCGGCAATTTGTCTGAATACTTTTAATTTAAGTGCACCAGTTTCCAATTCACCTGGTAAGGATATCGCTCGTAAATTGATCATCGATTGTAGGGAGTTTCATTTATCCAATGAAAGCCACGACCTGTGAGGCGAAAATCCTTGGCACTGGATTTCACCCGGATAAGTGAGATAAAAAGTGAATCGCTTGCTAACGTTCCTCTCAGAGAAAATTGGAGCGAGTCAACTTTGTTGTATTCGAATAAATATTTCCTTGTCGTGTCTGTCGCCCATTTCAACTCCATTGTTTTTTTAACGGTATCAACATTAAGAAAACAACGACTAATGCTGTCCTTCATATGAAATATCCGGGCGCTTGTGTTACTGCCAATCGATAATCTTTTCCAACGAATGTTGTCGATCGCGAGAGGCGCAATCGTATCTTTTCCCATCACAAATGCAGCAACATCGTATACTCCATATAACGTTGGCTTTGGAGCGCTGTCTCCACGCATGCTCAAGGCTTGGTATGATTCGTAAGAACCGAAGCCCAAGACATATAGTAACAGAATGCTCTTGACAATCAGTTTTGCTGCCATGATTGGTTTGACTCCCGCGTATGGATCTGGAATCACCGGAAGGTTTATTGATTTTCCCGAAAAGAAAAATATCGCCAGGCGCTTTAAGTCTCTGGCGAGGAGGAAAAAAGAGAATACAAAAAGTGCAGTCGATAAAATCTTGACTGGAACATCGTAAAAATAATTTACTGCCATTACATTGGCCGTTGCCATCAACGTAACGATGGCGCCAAACGTCAACGTGCGCCTAAACAATAATAGTCCCGCTGCGACTTCTGCGACCCCCATGAAATAATTATAGCCTTGTGAAAATCCAAGAAATGTCCATGCAAGCCCCATTGGTGATGAGTCTCCGTACGGTTGCAACAAGCGATTCAGGTATGGATATGGAAATTGAAGCTTAAAGATTTTAATTAAACCATAGTTGATCAACATAAGGCCAACGTAAAAACGAACAATCACAGTCAACCAATAATATAACAGCGGATAACCCGTGCTATTCCGGTCAAGAAGAGTCCATATCACACAACTTACCAACGCAGTGATGAACGCGAAAAGCACAAGAACGTAGTCGTATGTCGTGTCACCACTGCCATATGTAAAATATGTGATCTTGTATGGAAGCTTAAGAATATTCTCGCCCGCCCAGACGATGAATGCATGCAGCCATTCTGTCGGGTATGTCATAAACCAGTCGAAGAATGGAAACGCTCCGTTGTTTTCAACGATGATAAAAAGGAGAAAGAAAACAAAGAAAAATCGAAATGCGATCTTTTCAGTAGTTGACCACGGAGATGCTAGTGGGATCGTATTGTTCATCGGATAAGGGTTTTGAAAAAACAATTTATGAAATATATCGTTCGAATCACCACTTGAACTGCTTCCGTCAACATACCTGGTTATTTAATCGCGGGATCTTTTTAATTTGCATAAACTATATATCCAACTCCACGCTTCCAATCGTGTCGTTGATAATTCTTCATGGACAATTTTAACGAACTCGATCTGAACGAGCAGGCTTCCATTGTTTGGGATCATGGTACTTTCCTGGACATTTTCAAATCGAATGAAAATTTCCAGGTCGTGTATTCCCTTGACAAAGAATATGCTTATCGTTACGCAGTTTTGTATATGGATATGGCTAACCAGCGGATCGAGAAAATTGAACTATTACAAAATCTGGAAGCTTTTCGGTTTGGGCCCGATCTCTCCGTTGAAGATTTATTAAACCGCTAGTATTTTCAACGCATTCACTAAAACATCGAGATCATTTGTGGATGTATAAAGGTTAGGTGTGATTCTGCAACCTTGCACGCCTGGCCTATCGATGGCCACGGTGTAGATTTTATGTTTGTCCAATAGAAGTTTTGCGAGATCCGCCGGAGGTTTTCCTTTCACACCCACGTTAGCGATGCCACAAGCACGTGATGGATCCTCAGGAGTATTGACGATTATGTTCTGAAGTTTTCTCACTTTGCTAGTCCAGTATTGCTGGAGATAACGAAGCCGCGCTTCTTTTCGCTCAGCGCCGATCATCATGTAAAAATCAATTGCATCGGCGATTGCCAAATCCGTTGCGACAGGTATAGTACCCGTATGATTCAAGCGCAATATATCATACTGAGCGCGGCCACCTTCCGCAAACAAAGGCCACACTTTTCCAACGTTCTCTTTTTTCACGTAAAGCATTCCTGCACCTAGCGGAACACTCAACCATTTATGAAGACTGGCTCCGTAATAATCACAATGCAAATCAGGGATTGAAAACTTGATGTGTGCAAAAGCATGTGCTCCGTCCACCATTACCGGAACTCCTCTTGAATGTGCCATGTCACAAATTTTTTGCACCGGTAAGATCTGTCCTGTAATGTTCACCATGTGGCACACCATCAACAACTTCGTTTTTGAGGTGATTGCATCCGCATACAATTTCACAACCTCGTCATCCGATGACGGATGATTTGGAATCGAAACTATTTTATTGACAACGCCGAATCGTTTGCTCACTTGAGTGAACATGTCAAGCATTGCCCCATAATCCTGCTCGGCCATCACTGCCTCATCGCCGGCCTTCCAATCAAGGCCACCAATCACCATGTCAAGCGACTCCGTGGTATTGCGTGTGATGATCAGCTCTTCTGAAGTGCAACCTGCAAGTGCTGCAAGTTTTGTCGCCATTGCTTTCTTGTTGTCAAACTGAACGGTCCTCATATAATACGAAGCCTGGTAGTTTACTTCGCGGACATGCTGAATATATTTTTCCAGAATCTCTTCCGGCATAAAACAATAGTATCCGTTTTCAAGGTTGATGTACTCCGGCTTGATGCGATAACTTTTTTTAATTCCATTCCAGAATTCTTCATCGCTTGCCAATTCAGTTGGAGACACTGCACCAAACTTTTCGATCCACTCCAGCGGGTTAGCGGAAATTGCAGCACCACCAATGCTCGCGGAAGCCATGCTTTTTAAAAATTCGCGTTTGTTCATGGGCAGGAAGTTATTGGTTCGAGGTTATTAAACATTGAAGTTAAAGTAAACTCTTCAAATATTCGAAAATCTCTGCAACCATGGGCTCGTGACCCTTACCTGTGATCGGTTGTTCACTGATATTTTCGAAACCATGTTGTGTTGCAAATTTCTTCGCATTCAAATACTGACCATACATATTCGGTTTTCCGTCTGCAGGCGGTGCGCCCAATGTATCTTCAGTTCCATAAAATGCTTTTATGATCAATGTCTTTCGTGAAGGATCACTTGAAACGGGTTCATCGAGGCAAGTTCGGCTGTTGTAATTTCCTGCAACAGGAATTGCAGCCCTCAAAATTTCCGGATGCTGAAACACCGTCGGCCATAACGCATGCGTTCCGGCTTCAAATCCCGTAATAAAAATCTTTTCTTCACCATTGTAATTTTTTATTACTTCATTGACAATTGACAGAATTCCGTCCATATTAAACTTACAATCTCCTACCCTGTCGATCTCGGCCCACGTTTCTTTGCTGTAAGGAAATATCGTAGGGTCTTTACGTCCCATGTTTCCATTGTTCACATTAATCGGGGCAACGATGACGAATGGAAGCGAGCCACGTCCTTCAATAAACAAACGAGCATTTTTTTCAAATTCTTTATTCGCAGATTCAAGCACAACAAGGATCGGCCATTTCTTATCTGC
>CBQWHS010000411.1:0-4616 GCA_967728665.1 uncultured Chryseosolibacter sp.
CTCAACTACTCTGATGAAAAAGAAATCTCCGGCAAAGTCAGTTGGACAGGATCAACACCCGTTGTCGATAAAGACATTTCGCTTGGTGGATTTCACACTGACAAATTTCTTGTAAGCCCGGTCAGTATAGACTCCGTAAGAAGCCGATACTCATTTACCCGGGATGATGGATACTTTGACGGTGAAGAACGCACTGTTCCCGTAGTTCAACAAGGCGTCATTCGTGCGCAAGGCTCTGTTGATATTCTTAACGATGGCGACAACGTACAAATCAAGCCACTGGCAAACGAAAATGTGACTGTCGAAGTATTAAGTAATCAGATCGACGTTTTTGCAGGAGACGCCCGATACCTGATAGAATACCGTTATGCATGTAATGAACAGCTGGCGTCTAAGTTGATTGGTCTGATCAATTACAAAATGGTAATGCAATTTGAAGGCAAGCCTTTCCATTATGATCGGGATATTAACAAGATTATTGGAAGGCTCATTAAAAATCAGAACTCGGAATTTTTGTGGTCTTGGTGGGATGTATCGCCACAGACATCACATTGGATGTCATCGCATATTCTTCGTGCGCTGAAAGCAGCAAAGGATTCTGGCTACAAGGTAGATTTCGACATTGAGAATATCGCCCGAAAAGCAACATACAAATTTGATATTCGAAATGAATACGATTTATATGATATCGATTTGTTGAATGCTCTTGCCAATTGGGGTGCAAATCTTTCCTATGAAAAATATTTGCGACGACTGGAACAGGAATTGAAAAAAGCACAAGAACGCAGGCAATCATCGTACAGTTACTATTGGTATTCGTTACTCAATGAAAAAATGTTGCTGCTGGAAACCCGACAATTAACAAACCTTCCTTACTCACGCGATTCCTTATTACGCTACAAAAAAGAAGCAATGCTTGGGCAAATACATTTCAGTGAAAACAAACCTGCACGTTTCTGGTATGAAGACGAACTTGCTTCCAACGCAATTGCATACCGCATTGTCAAACGCGATTCCACTTTACAATATCTTAAGATACCCATGCAATTGTATTTTCTATCATCGCGCAAGAGTTCCTGGAACACGTATCACTCATCCAATGTGTTGATGAGTGTTCTTCCTGATATGGTGGCTGAAGGTGCAAGCAAAGCGAGGCCAGCAACGGTGCAGCTATCTGGTAAACTCAACAAAACACTATCGCAATTCCCGCTGCGTGTTGACATTCAACCTGGCGAAGAATTAAATATTAAAAAAGTAAACGGACAGCCGCTATATTATATGCACTATGTAGAAGAACGAGTGACAGAGCGCAAAACTGGTGTGGAAGGATTCGCCATCAAAATAACACTTGGAGATGGAAACATGAACCTTAACGCTGGTGAGCCGATTACGCTAAACGTGGAAGTCGAAGTGAAAAAAGAGTCAACAGAATACGCGATGATTGAAGTGCCAATTCCTGCTGGTTGCAGTTATGCCGATAAAAAACAAAATCACTATGGTGTTGAAACGCATCGTGAATATTTCAAAGATCGAACGGTGATCTTTTGTCAAACGATGAGACCGGGTAAGTATAATTTTGTTATTCAGCTGCTACCACGATTCACTGGAAAGTATTTCGTGAATCCAGCACAGGTTTCGTTGATGTATATTCCTGTTGTAAATGCAAACACGGAAATGAAGTTTGTAAAGATTGTTGACAGTCATTAGACTCTCGTAGACTCACAAGCAGTTTTAAAGTGGTGGCCTTCGATACTCGAAGCCACCACTATTCCTGACACCAGCTAGTATTATTCCTCACATACCCATTTCGTTCTATTCTCTGGTAGCGTTCGGCCACCACTATAGACTTTAGAACAAGGTGAATTTCGTTTTGGGCATTCGCTAAGATCTTCCAATACAAACGTGGCTTCTTTTCCTTCAACTTTATTTTCTTCTGTCGTTGTTAGCGAAGGGAAGAAATTCAACCCTGTCACGCGCTCCACCTCATCAATAGTTGTGCGGTTTGAATCTACCTCTGTACCATCAACATCTCCATTCGGTAAAATAAATGCGACACCGTTGATAAACTTGCCATTCTTTCGTTCCGCAACAATTTTAAAAAATGCAGATGGAACAGTCACTGTTAAATTATTCAAACAAAGCCAATCTTGTGTGTTATCATCGATAATAGATCCAGAGAAAATATAAAATTCAGAAGCCTTATTAAGCATTGCCCAATTTCGAACGTTGCTTTCCAGCATGCACCATCCCTTTTGATTGAAGCATCCATGCTGTGGCGACATGTTAGTCATGTAAAAGGATTCTTCATAAAGGTCCGGGTCACGTTTGAAATCCGCGGCAGGAGCGAGGTGGCCATGATCATATCCACTGGACACATAAGCTTTCGCTTTCAACGTTGGATATAGCGGATCCATCGGATAGGTGTCAGGTCTGTCGGGACTTTCTCCTTGCAGCAAACTGTAGCTCACTTTCTCATACACCCAACTCGGCACATTGTATTCAGTTGACATACACGACACATAAGCTTTATGAACGATCAATTTTTCCGTTGCCTTTACCTTTGGTTGATAACCTTTTTCTAGAGTACCATTAGCGGCAATTGGAGGCTCATTAGATACAGTGATCGTCGTTGTCGTTGTTGTGGGATTCCCAGGGATACGTTTTACAAAAGTTCGATAGATCCAGCCTTCGTCATCCTGATAGGTAACATGATAATATCCGGATCGTTGTCTGCCATTGTCGAGCAGTACCAACTCGGTTGCGTCATTTATCTGCAACACCACGGCTGACTGACTACTCGGTTCTTCTTTAATAGAAGCCTTGCGGTTCGTTACTAGGTAATCCGCAAATGCAACAGTCACTACCTGAATAAAAAATGCAATAAGCATTACCTTTTTCATGCTTCCTGGGGTTGAGGGGCTGCTACCGGAGGCAACGCAACTCGCTGCATGGCGTCATGCGCTTTCATTGCTTTGCTCTTCATGCCAAGCACATCGTGAAATAATTTTACGGATCCTTTTGATCCGCCGGCAACAACGGCACCCGTTATCAACGAGCCGTACAAACCAGTTTTCTCCTGAACGAGTAAAATACTAAGGGCATCGAAGTTCCAATAGTAGCAAATTGCAGCGCTCACAGCGAAGGCAATTAATTCCTTTAGACTTTTTCCTTTGAAGCGACGAATAAAGAAATTCGATTCAAACAAAATAGAAAGAGCTCTTTCAACGATAAAGGAGAGAAGAACAATTGTGAACATCACCTGCAACAGGCGTTCGCCATCAACATTAAATAAATTGGGGTCCATACTTCTTTTAGTTTAAGTGACTATTAATAATAAATGAATAATCTATTACTAACCGTCGAGTATGGATGGGCTAATCGAATCGTTGTGAAGATAATAAATTAAAAATTATCTGCAATACCTAGAGGCATTGTTGCGCACCCTTCGACACCTTGACTTTCAAAATTTCATGGATGGCAATAATAAAAAACGACTCCTGAAAACAAGTACCCATTTCAAGGAGTCGTCTATTAATTAAGACCGCCTAAGAATCGGTTCGCAAATTCATGCTAACTCTATTAATCAAGTCCGCCCTTACGTGTTGGCTTTTTTTGTTCTGGCCATTTACCAGGTTCATTTGTTCTCGTGTTGAATGGAAGAACACTTTTCTCGCGCGAAGTTTTTTCAGGATCTTCACAAGCCTGGTAAACTAAAATTGCAGTCAGGATTGCATTGTTCCGAACGTCATCAAAAACAATTTTATCATACGTGTCTAAGTTAGTGTGCCAGGTATATGTTCCATACAACCAGCTTAATGAACTCAATGAAAATGCGGGTGCTCCTGCAGCAACAAACGAAGCATAATCTGATCCACCGCCACCGGGGTTTCCAGGGAATGACGTTTCTAAATCTGTCTTGTATTCAGCTGGCACTTTCAATAACCAACGGCCGATGTAGTCATACGAATGAAGAAATCCCTGGCCGTTAATTGACGTTACTCTTCCCGTTCCGTTGTCTTGGTTAAATAGTGCTTGAAGATTTTTCAAAATCTCGGGATGATCTTCAACAAACGCACGTGAACCGTTTAAGCCTTGTTCTTCACTTCCCCAATGTCCTACCAGAATAGTTCGCTTGGGATTTGGATAAACCTTTTTCAAAATTCTCATGGCCTCCATCATCACCAGCGTACCTGTACCATTGTCTGTCGCACCAGTTCCACCATCCCACGAATCGAAATGCGCTGATAGCATTAAGTATTCATCCGGTTTTTCTGATCCTTTAATTTCTGCAACGGTGTTAAAGGTCGGTACAATGCCTTTCTCTTTTGAATCGGCTCGCACACTGATCTTCGTCGCGTTTCCAGATTCCGTAAGGCGATACAACAATCCATAATCTTCGAGAAGAATATCCACAGTAGGAATTTTTTTTGTGCGTGCTGAGAAAATCTTGTTCGCACCAAACACACGGGACCAGTTGCTCATCACAATTCCAGCAGCCCCTGCTTTTTCTAATGCCACAGGTAAAGTGACGTTTGTTTTTCCTGTTTTCTTAATTCTCTCCGCCCAAGCATCGGTTTGAGCTGTGCGACTGGCTTTCATCTTTTCAAACGAATCTT
>CBQWHS010000412.1:0-4608 GCA_967728665.1 uncultured Chryseosolibacter sp.
CCTGCATCTTCAGAATCGGAATCTGAAATACTATCCATTGTACTACGGAGCCAAAAACAACTTCCTTTGCAGGAAGCAGTCTGCAAAAATACAGGAAAAAAGAAGATTTTAAAGGAAGAGGAAGAATCGCAGACTACGCGGTCATGCACCAATATCCACCACTACAAATTCGACACGTCTGTTGCGGGCTTTCGCTGCTTTGGTAATTCCTGGATCAATAGGCTTTGTTTCACCATAACCTTTAGCGCGCAATTGTGAGGGATTGATGCCTTGCTTGATTAAATATTCAACAACAGCCTTTGCACGACCTTCCGACAACATCAGATTGTAGTCATCTGCGCCTTCATCGTCAGTGTGACCGCCAATCTCAAAAGTAATCTGTGGATTCGCTTTGAAGAAATCAGCTACCTCATTCAACGCCGGATGTGAATCTTCTTTCAGAATAGTTTTTCCAAAATAGAAATAAACATTCTGAAGCACAACGGACAACCCTACCTCTATGGGTGTCATGTAATGATCGCGGGTGATGATTTTTCGATTATCATCCATTACCCAAAGCGTATCAGTTTGATTCAGATAGCCTGGAGCAGTGATCTCGATGATATACCATCCATAATTTTTTAAATGCTCAGCATATTCTCCGTGCTGCGTTACCTGCACATCTTCTACGATGAAGTCATTATCATAAAAAATGTCCAATTCCGCCTGTACGGGAGCTTTCGTTTTTTGATCCATTATTTTTCCCCGCACAAGAAGGACATCCTGAAGGACACCCTGCTCTGCGACAGCAAGCTCAGATTGCGCGTGAAGAGCGCCTATAAAAAAAACGAAAATGATCGACAGGATCGGACCATTCTTTATCATGAGTTGGTGTTGTTTGGTACGACCAAAAATAAGCATGGTTTTAAACAACCGAACTGCAGAATAACCTTTTAAATTGCTGCTTGGCGAGAGTGAAATTAAAGCAGCAATTGAAGTCAACTCTCTATCTATTTGAGAGCAATGGTGTTAGCGACCTTTTTCTTAGGTATCACTGGAGCGGATCACCCTTTTTTACCAAAGACGTAACGATGTACAAATATTTTATACATCACACTGATTAACCGGAATCAAATTGACATTGAATTTCCGAACGATTATGTTCATCAATGGATCGTTTTTGATCTTCTGCAGAATTCGTCCTGTCTGATTTGCATCATAGCCCATCACCATTTCATCGGTGAGATGAAGATGCTTCACAGCGTAAAAAAATCCAGCTATTACATATGGACCGAATGGAGTTTGAGGAATATCAAACGAGGTGCCCGTCATGTTAAACAAGGTATTTGGAAGGTAATCTCCCGAATGAGCAATGCCTTTCGATTTCATATAAAAGTTTGCCGCGTCCAAACGAGATGCTTGTCTGGGATCGCTCATACTGAGCAAGCCTGCAAGTGGTTTTTGCTTTTGTGATTGCGCTATGAGTAAATCCTTGGCGCTACGTTCACTGGTTACATGCGTACGAATATAGTCCTGGACCGAATCCCAAAAATCAACCTCAGGGTCTCCATCATCAACACGAATGAGACCGTGGATTGAATAGTCCATGATGCCACAGGTTATCTGAATGTTCAGCATCTTCAATTCCGAATCGGTTTCTATTGCGCGTTCAAGCACCGTGCGTTGATGACGCGGATGTGTTCTCAACAAATCAATACTTGAAATCCAATCGCCAGCAAGGTATCCATCATATGCGTAAACCTCACTTAACAGCAATTTAATCTTCGTGTCGTTATAGATCCGAACTTTTTTGCCTTTCACTTCAATCTCCGGCTTCTCATCAACGATCATTTGTTCGATCTCAACGCCAACAGCAGATGCACCCAACATACCGCAGTTTAACGGTGAACCTTCAACGATTTTTAGATCGTGCACGTGACTGATATAATTTTCGCTAGAATCCTCAGTGAGATGGCCATGCGTTTGAAGATGTACAAAATATCGCATGGGAATTGACAAGTCCGTGGAGTTGCGTTGCGCTTGCTCGAATGTTCGTTTGATATCCATAACAACGTCCGGTGTTACGAATGATCCTGCCGCTCTGATTACGTGCATTTCAACTTCAATTCCGCGCTCCGTCTTAAAATCTTCTGTCAGTTTTTCTACAGCGTCCAGTTGAACCTGATTCAAATCGCGCGCGTCTGCACAGCCTACCAGTATGTGTACCTGTTTTTCTTTCATGAACTATTTGTAAGGAATATGATTATCCATAAAGATCTTCTTTGTTTGCTCCCAATTTGCTAAAACTTTATTTCTTCCGTTGAATAAGTCTTCCGAATTCTTGTTGAACGTTTTCAAATCTTTATTTATATCGTTAACAGCCTTATTAAAGGTATCAACATCTGCCTGGGTTCTTGAACTAGCCGGTTTGTTATCAAATGATTTCTTGATCTTTTGAAATTCGTCATACCGAATCAGATAGTCGGACATCATCGGTATTTTTGTTTCGGCTTCTGCCTTATGGAATTCTAAAATTTTTCGACACGCAGTTACCAAAGACCCATCTGACTTGAAACTTTTTATCGTGTCTAGTCTCATCAATCCTTCTTTCGAATATTTAAGCAGGGCATTTTTATTTTGTTCAACTGCATTGATGTCGTTGGCTTGCAAAGCTTGAGATAAATGCGTGTCCTGCACACCACTTTTAAATTAACTTAGCCAAAATTAATTTGGCCGACAAAAAGTTTAGACATTAGGTAAATTGCATTGCCAAGATAATAAAAGCTGCATGAAAAATAGTTATCACAACACGTTACTGAACTTAATCAAAACGAAATCAGGCAAGCCAACACAACATACATTTGTTGATTCCTATCTTGGAAATTCGCATCCTCGCTACCCAATAAACGCTCCAACCCTTCGAGTAATAGCCAAAGAATGGATGACAGATCATCGAGATATGGTCTGTGACGAATTTCAGGAGTTGATCACCAGTTTAATCCACGGTGTTTCATCCACTGAAAAAATGCTAGCCGGAATTCTTCTCGATTATACAACGAAGGATCAACGTGAGTTCGATCCACAAATCTTCGATGATTGGTTAGAACATCTTATCGGATGGGCCGAAGTGGATTCGGTGTGCACAGGAAAATATACCATTCATGCAATACCAAACAACTGGAATAAATGGAAACGTCTTTTAGTTCGTTTTTCGAAAAGTGAAAATATTCAAAAAAGAAGAGCGTCCCTCGTGTTGTTATGTTCCCCGATGAGGCAAACGGAGAACGAGGAGATTGCCCTTGCTGCGTTGTCGATCATTGAAAGATTAAAAAGTGAAAAAGAAATTCTGATCACGAAAGCGATTTCATGGTTACTGCGAAGCATGATTAAACACCACAAAAAAATTGTCGAGACGTATGTAAACAAAAATAAAGAAACTCTGCCTTCAATTGCTGTACGAGAGACAATTACAGTTTTAAAAACCGGGAAGAAAACAAAAATCGGTGTGTGATTATTGTTCTCGCTGCAAGAACGAAATTACAGCGGTGGAAAATTCTTTTGTCCTGGCAGTATTATTATGATCACCGGGAACGCGAATATATTTCGCACCATGAATTAACGCAGCAAGCTCTTTTGAAGAGCCATTGTCTTCATCTTCGCTTCCGCAGATTACGAGCACAGGTTTCTTCACCCTGCCTAATTCTTCCTTACTTGTTGAGGGTTGACCATTCTGCATAAACGCAAGGGCCTGCTGATCCAAACCTTGATCTTTGATACGCTGAACAACAGCTTCAAGCTCTTTCACGGGTTTTCCTGACAACGCCTCATAAAACATAATCCGTCTTGGCCATTGTGGATTAGTGAAATCGGCACCCATTCCTCCAAGCACAGATTTACGAACGCGTGCATCAAGTATCATAATCCGCGAGGTTATTATCGCACCTCTTGAGTAACCTATCACATCATAGGAATTGATCTTCAACGCATCTGCAAGCTTCATCAAGTCCTTGGCCTCAGCATCATTCATGTAGGCTTCCGCAGTATGTGGTTTATCCGATTTTCCATTGCCGCGCAGATCAGGAAGAATTACCTGGTAGCCTGAAGCAATGAGGTCCTTATACAAGTTGGCGCGTCTCCATGAATCACTGTTCACAATAAAGCCATGTATAAGAAACACCGGTTTCCCGGATCCCTTGACCTGATAAGCTATTTTCGTTCCATCAAAAGATGTAAAGTATTGAATGGAATCTGCGGGCTGTGCAAGAGAAGCGCAAACTATTAGACAGTAGCAAAAAGAGAAGGTTATTTTCATCTTATAAAGATAAACTATTCCCTTCACTTAATGCTGGTCGGAATTACTGTCGACCGTTTTATTTATTAATTGACCGTTAATGTCAATTCAAGCTTCGCCAGGTTTCCATCGCGATCAGTTATTACAAAAGACCATTTCTCAATTCCAGCCTGACTTCGAACGGTAAAAGAGTAATCCTTCTCATAGTTCTGCTGCTCGATACCCGAGAGTGTAAAAGTTTCTTTCGTTGTGGTTGATGTAGCGTTATCAAAAGCGTAACTCACGTTGAATGTCTTCATGTCGTCCTCGCGTTTTTTTGCAATCACACCAATTGTAAT
>CBQWHS010000413.1:0-4601 GCA_967728665.1 uncultured Chryseosolibacter sp.
CTGGAAGATTGTGAAGACGTTTCCGCCAGAATCGAAAATGGGGAGTTGAGCAAGAAAAAAATAGACACTATTGTTGATGAATACAACGCGTGCGTTAACAAGAGAACAGCAGAGCGCTCACAAATTCTTTCTCAGAAGGCTGAGGCGAACAAAAAAATAAGTTCATGGGATGAATTGGAAAACCAGGTAAAGGCCGCTCAGGACTTTGAAGGCAAACCAGATGCCCTTGAAATGATTGGTGAAATTAAAGGAAAGATCAGACGCCAGGAGAAGGTTCCCAATTTTATGATCGAAGGATTAAAAAAATCACTTTCAAAATCCGACTTAACACCAACCCTGGACAAGGCGCTAGCTGAAATTCAAAATTAGGCCTTTCCAAAATTCTTCCACACGGTCACTATTCTGTCTTTATTGTAAAACAGAACATACAAACTGCATACAAGAACGACTAGTGCAAGCGTAAAAAGATAGCCGCCATCACCTCGCACAGCGATCCCAAGAATAGTCAGGTGCATCATTATTGCTCCTCCCATAAGTCCCGCAGCCAATGCGGCACCTAGCCATGCCGTGGCATTTATCAATAACAAAATTGAAGCGATCAACTCCATTACTCCCACTCCGATTCTGCCCCACGGCTCCATTCCAACGGTCGTGAAAATTTCGACCGATTCCGGAGCAGCACTGAATTTGAAATATAAAGTTTGAGCCATAATTAGCGCTGCCACAATGCGCGCCAGCCAATACAGGATCGCTGATGTTTTCATATTGCAATTTTCTCTAAATTAATGAACACGTGATGTCATATTGATGACGAATCCTTATTTTACAATGATTTACCCGCATGAATAAGTTTGAGGTCAACCCGAATATCGCAAAAGCGAAAACAATCTCTTCAGATTTTTATCTTAAGCCTGAGTATTTTGAGTTATCCAAAGAAAGAATATTTGCAAAGACATGGCAATACATCGGCGATGTGGATTCTGTGAAAGAGCCTGGGTGGGTCACGCCTGTGAACCTGCTTGAAACATTCATTAACGAGCCGCTCATTCTTTCACGCGACAACCAAGGTGATCTTCATTGCCTCTCTAATGTTTGCACGCATCGCGGTAACCTTCTTGTTGAAAAGCCATGCAAACTCAACGATTTCAGATGCCGGTATCATGGAAGAAGATTTCATCTTAATGGCACATTCCTGTCGATGCCAGAGTTTCGTGAAGTCGAAAATTTTCCCGCACCAGAAGATAACCTCGCTTCATTACCGATCCATCAATGGGGCAAATTATTATTCACTACGCTTTCGCGTGAAAATAATGCAGCCGATTATTTCAAGCAGATGGCTGAGAGAGTCTCGTGGATGCCGTTGACGGAATTTAAACTTCGTCCTGAGTATTCTCGCGAATATATCATTGAAGCGAACTGGGCGTTGTATTGCGAAAACTATCTTGAAGGTTTTCACATTCCGTTTGTGCACGCCGGTTTGAACGCCGTGATCGATTATGGAAACTATACAACAGAATTATTTCCGTTTTCCAGTCTCCAGATCGGACTCGCGAAAGACGATGACATTGCGTTTGATTTACCCAAAGATTCTAAAGACTACGGAAAAAATGTTGCAGGCTATTACTTCTGGATTTTTCCGAACATGATGTTCAATTTTTATCCCTGGGGACTTTCCATAAACATTGTTCAACCACTTGCCATTTCGAAAACAAAAGTGTCTTTTATCTCTTACGTATGGGACGAGAATAAACTCCGGCAAGGAGCAGGCGCTAACTTACACCAGGTTGAAATGGAAGATGAAGACATCGTTCAAAATGTTCAAAAAGGAATCCGGTCAAGATTTTACAAACATGGCCGTTACTCTGTGAATCGCGAGACCGGCACACATCACTTTCATCAATTGCTCGCAAGGTTCATCAATCAATAGATGGCAAATCAAAAACTTGAACCAACACTCGGCCTCTGGACAAGCGTGTCATTAGTCATTGGCGGAATAATCGGATCAGGTATTTTTATGAAGCCATCGACCATGGCTGCACAACTAGGTTCACCTGAACTTCTCATCGCTGTGTGGATTGTGGCCGGTGTGATCACACTCTTCGGCGCACTCACCAATGCAGAAGTTGCTGCGATGATGCCGGAGACCGGAGGTCAGTTCATATTCTTCAAAAAAATGTACGGCGATTTTTTCGCGTTCCTCTATGGATGGTCAGCATTTGCCGTGTTCAATACTGCAGGTGTTGCCTCAATTGCTTATGTGTTGGGAACATACACAGAATATTTTTTCAGGTTACCGCGATTATCCGCTGACATTGAAAACTCAGTTACACTATATATCCCATTCATTGGGAAAATTTTTCCGCTGCAAAATATTGGAGTCAAAGCCGTGACAATCGCTGTGGTGCTTGCACTGACATGGATCAATTGCAGAAGTACTCGCCTTGGCGGAGACATTCAAGTGGTCTTTACAATTTTGAAAGTGATGGCAATGGCCTTGATAGTAGGCGGCTTGTTGTTAAGTAAGAATGGCAACGTTGAAAATCTCATCACAGATTCTCAGGTAATTGATCCTCAAGGCTGGACTATGGTGGGCGCCCTGATCACTTCGCTGAGCGGAGCATTCTGGGGATATGATGGCTGGAATAACATCACATTTGTAGCAGGTGAAATTAAAAATCCTCAAAAAAATATTCCCAAAAGTTTGCTCATTGGACTTGTAGCCTGCATCGGTATTTACGGACTCATCACCATGGCATATACTTATATTTTGCCAATTGATAAAATAGCAAACGCAACAATGGTTGGATCGGTGGCTGCTACGGCGGCCATTGGCGCAATTGGTGGATCACTAATAGCGCTCATGATTATTATCTCAACATTTGGAACGACTAACGGAAATATACTTGCCACCGCTCGCGTTTCTTTTTCAATGTCGCAGGAAAACAGATTTTTTCAATCGATCGGAAAAGTCCATCCGAAATTTCAAACGCCCGCCAATGCATTGTGGGTTCATGGAATCTGGACGTCAGTGTTAGTAATCAGCGGATCCTTCGATATGCTTACGGATATGCTAATCTTTATTAGCTGGCTTTTTTATGGAATGAGCGCACTTGGTGTTTTTATTCTCCGGAGAAAAATGCGCGATATCGAAAGACCGTACAAAGTGTGGGGATATCCAATCGTACCAGGGACCTTTGTTGCGTTCACATTTTTCTTTTTGACCGCTACGCTCATTAATGATATTCAAATGTATAACAGTGGCAAAACACAGATTATTAATTCCCTGCTCGGCGTGCTGTTGACTGTCAGCGGAGTTCCGCTATATTGGTATTTTCAGAGAAGAGATAAACAAAACTCACGCGAACATTTATAACAGTTCCAGCTCTTCATCCCATTTTTCTTTGTGATTATAAAAAATGTAACCTCGCTTTACCTCAAGAGGCGATGCAAAATTATTCTCATAGATAGTTCCGGTACCAAGACCCTGCGGTGTTTCAGTTTTATAATTAGCCGTGAATTGACAAATGGCGTTTAGGCCGATACTGGATTCAAGGGCCGAAGTAATCCACCAGCCGATCCCCAATTTTTCAGCGATTTCGATCCACTCCTTAGTTCCCCGGAAACCTCCGTGCATCATAGGCTTCAATATGATGTACTGAGGCTTGATCCGCGCAAGCAACGATTCTTTTTCCACGCTTGTGTGTTTTCCGATAAGCTCTTCGTCAAGCGCAATGGGTATAGGTGACTTGCGACACACTTGTTCCATTTCCTCAAGACCAGGTTTTATCGGTTGTTCAATGGAATGAATATTAAACTTTGATAATTGCTCCAACTTGAATAACACATCTTCCAACTTAAATGCGCCATTTGCGTCTAGCCGTATCGTGATATTATCCCGATAATATCGTTGCCGTATATAATTTAAGATATCACACTCGCGGTCAAAGTCAAGTCCACCGACTTTAACTTTTATACAGGAATGCCCGTCGTAGATTTTTATACTGATTTGTCCCATTGTGAAATCCATGTCGCCCATCCAGATCAAACCATTGATCGGAATTTTTCTTCCCTCCATGAAATCATTTCGGAAGATTAACCGTTTTCCCCCGTGTGTCAAATCAAGTAGTGCTGTTTCAAAAGCAAAGACAATCGAGGGAAACTCAATCGGTATAAGATCAAGGATTTTAGCATCCGTCGGTTCGGTGAACTTGCCATCATTGAATTGTTGGATTAGATCAGCGAGTTTCTCTTCAAGGTCCGGACGCGCATCCACACTAAGTCCGGGCAATGGACCACATTCGCCGAGTCCGAAAACAGTTGGATCATCGGTGGACCAAATTTTTACAAACCAGGAAATTTTCTCACGCATCAGTCCTCTTGACGTCCGCGCCTTGAAATTGAATGTGAATACACGTTTGACGTAGCTCGCTTGTAATGGCATGCGCAAAAATTCGACACCTAAAATAAGTAAACTTGTTGATTCACGAAGTGTAATTACTTTTACGTCCAGAATTTAAATCCGGGCACCATCGAAGAATTTATTTACGATTTACCAGGCGAACGTATCGCATTGTTTCCGCTTCCGCAGCGCGATCAATCAA
>CBQWHS010000414.1:0-4596 GCA_967728665.1 uncultured Chryseosolibacter sp.
TTCACATGAATCTTCCGGACGAAATCGAATTTTATACACACCGCAGTGGAAGAACTGCGCGTGCAGGAAAGAAAGGAATTTCTATTGCCATCATCACGCGCAAAGAAGTTCAAAAGATCCGTCAGATAGAAAAAAATATCCAGTCAAAGTTTGAGAAGAAACTTGTTCCAACAGGAGTTGAAGTTTGCCAAAAACGCGTACTCAATATTGTTCACAAACTTCGTGAAGTTCATTTAGCCGAGGGTGAAATTTCTCATTTCCTTCCGGCGATATATGACGAGCTTCAGGATCTGAGCAAAGAAGAGATCATCAAACGTTTCACTAGTCTCGAGTTTAATCACTTCCTCGATTATTATAGGGATGCTCAGGATTTGAATCGCACGGAGCGTGGTGAAAGAGGCGAACGTGAATCTGGTGGACGATATATAACCGGCGATCGATTGTTCATCAATCTGGGAAAGATGGACGGATTGGATGCTGGTAAACTACTTGGATTGATCTGTGACAGAACAAACCTGTCTCGCGATCACATTGGCAGAATTGACTTGAAAGGAGCTTACTCTTTCTTTGAAGTAGAAAAGAGCCAAACTGAAATCATTAAGTCAAATCTTCATGGATTCGAATTCAAAGGCAGAATGGTTCGCATCGAAATTACTGATTCGAAAAACGAAGGTTCTTCAGAGAGGCGAAGAAGCGGAGGCGGGTCGAGTCGCGGTGGATTTGAACGAAGAAAAGAAGAAAACCGTTCGGGGTCAAAGGGAAGAGACAGACAGCAGCGCAAACGCTACTAATCTAATTATCGGCCATCTGGAACAAGGGTTTCCTTTCCAGCATGGCACTATCCTGGTCAATCTCCGTTAGCATCGATCGATTGCGATCAAGAAATGCATTGTACTCATTGGCAATGTGGTCATACTCCGTGCGGTAAGATTCAACACGCTGGTCAGCCGTTCGGATAGTTTCTACCAGCTTTTGCATCGTGCTGTTGTAGCCGAACTGTTTCTGAGATTCCGCCAACGCAATGAGTTCACTCACTAACGAGTTCGATGCAAAGTCATACTCTTCAATCACATTCTCATTCTCCATTGACTTTTGTGTATACCGGGTCTTCATCAATTGATTGAGACGCTCCTGGTAAGATTGATACAGTTCCTGTTTCGAGGGATCGGACACTTTTAACTCATGCAATAGATGATGCATCGCTTTGATTTTTTTGTTGTCGTCATTGATCATCGTATTCCACACCTCCAGCATACTGTCTTTTAAGTTGAGATATTGTTCAGTAACTGAATCAAGTTTTGTGAAATGGACGGCATCGGAGTGGCTGTTATCTCCACAACTGAAGACAGCAAGGATGCTGCAGGATGCAATTAATCCTGGAAATACGTGTTTGGCGATCATGTAAAGGACTCCTTATGGGGAAGTACGGGAGAAGGGAGAAAATGTTCGCCTGGAGACTTACAAATGGCTGAACATGTACTTTTTTTGGTCATTCTACAGATATTTGGATAGGGTTACAAAGGTTTGAAGTGTTCAAAGGCCTCACGGCAGTGGTTGCAATAATGTATCGACCGGCAGAGCGTTGGACCGAAGGGATTTCGCAGTTCGGTATCGGTTCCGTTGCACCTGGGGCACGGCACATGCTTCAGAAAATCAATGTCAGTGATAACCTCACGTGTGACAGGAGGCGCTAATCCAAAATTCTTCAGTGCTCGCTTTCCTTTTTCTGAGATGCGGTCTGAGCTCCACGGCGTTTTAAAATTTACATCAACTTCCGGATTTACTATGCCGTTATTCTTCAGGACTTGCATTACCTCATCTTTCATTATTTCAAGTGCAGGACAACCGACAAAGGTTGGTGTCATTGTCACTTTTACATGTCCATCAAAAACAGATACATCGGTGATAACACCAAGATCAACCAACGACAACACCGGGATCTCGGGGTCTTTGACTTCCTCAAGCCACTGTAGTATGGTCGATGGTTGTAACGTCTTCATTTTAGAAATAGAGAATATCAAATGAATTTGGAATGACTTGGTTGATGTGATGTTTCATATGTTTCACATAATCCTCGGCGAGCCACTCCAGTGTGCGCAGCTGAACGTCTGTTTTTCCTGTGTCAGCGAGGCGTGTATAGTTGTCGGCTGCCATGTTGTTCAATACAGAAACAATTTGTTCATTGATTAGTTTCCACAACGTAATGACATCTTTACCCGAAGTGTTTTGATACCCGTTTGCATTCACCCAAAAATCTTGTTCATAGGTAATCTTTGGAGGTACCGGCATGTATTGTCCAACAATAAATCTTCTAAGATTATTTTGAGCAGAGTCGATGAGATGACCAACAACTTCTTTTTTGCTCCATTTATTCGGCAACGGTTTGGCGGAAAATTCTGCTTCTGAGATTTTCAGAAATCGCTCTGCATAATCTGAGACGAGAGTCTTTAATTCTGTTGTTACATGCTGCATGGGATATTGATTACGTTGTTGACGAACTTTGAACCTTGAACTTTTTAACTTCTCCTATCACCACTCCACCCCCGGATCAATCTTAAAAACTTCCGCCATCTCGTTTAACAATGGCTGAAGATGTTCACTATGCTTCCCAACACGTCCGCCATAAACTGCTCTCATGGAATTCACATCTGGAAACTTAAGACTGGATTCATTAATGATTACTTTGATTTTTTCAAGCCACTCTGCTTTCAATTTTTCCTCACCCTTAAAAATGCCCAGCGAAATCAATTCTTGTTCGTATTGCGATGGTTCGAATATTCCCAACGCATAAGGCAATGCAAAATCAAGTGATTGCTGCAGACGCGAAATGCTTTCCGGTGTTGCTGACCCAAGTTGCTTTATCCAGGTATTCGCGTGAAGCGTATGATAACGAAGTTCGCCACGAATCTTCACCGCAAGTTCTGCCAAAGGAGTAAAGCTCGATTGAGTCAGGTTCTCAAAACGGACGGCCAAAGATGTGTCATATAAAAAGTGACGGATTAAACTGAAGTCGTACTCGCCATTTGGAAGTTCAGCGAGGATGCAATTATGAAATTGCTCGGCATTTCGCATGAAAGCGACGGTGTCCGGATCTTGCTCGCCAAGTTGATGTAAAATAGTATACAGGGCTTGCGCCTGGCCGATCTTGTCCTGGGCCATTGATGAGAAAGCAATATCTTCCTCTAAAAGCGGCCCAAATCCAGTCCATTCAGAATGACGGTGTCCGAGAATGAGTTGATCATCGGCAAGTTTGTAGAGAAATTCTTTCAGTGCTATTTCGTTCATGACGTTATTGCTTTGCTCGTTCCAAAAATTCTTTCAGTTTGTCACCGCCTTTATAATCCGCAGCGTCACGAAATTTTTTCTCAGGAAGAGTTAACCACAAATCTTGTTCTTCCGGTGAAGTAAACCTGATATCCCGAGTGGCTACGGCCCAAATATTGTAGACAGTCTTGTCACTGGCAAATTCTTTTTTCGCAATGTGCATCGCTTCCACTGGCGAATTGGCGAAAACTTTTCCCACCTGTACGTGTTGTTTTCCTCGTTTCACTAAGTGAAAAATCTCAAAGTCAATTTTTTCTCCTGAGCTTTTTTCCATTGCCGGCAGCGCATCATAAGCGCTTGTACTTCCCTCCGTCATTGGGGAAACGTGCACATTTCTTGTCTCCACAACGAAGAGAGAAGTGCAAATAAATCTGCGTGTGAAAGTTTCTTTCGCCAGAACATACGCCATTTCCAGGTTGGGTGCGTGAACAATTCCTTCGTGTTGAAACGGTTTACCTTCTTTTGGTTGCACAAAAACTTCAAATGTGCCAAACTGATCGAGTGGAGCCTTTGGGCTTATCACACCTGGCACACCAATTTTTGGCAATCTATTTACGCGCGGATCTAACGAATTCACTGTCTTACTTTTCAGGTTTCAAATATACGTTTCGCAACCGATTGAAATGCATGTAAACCAATGCATGATCAAATTATTTCAAACTTGTTATATTAGGAAAGCGTTGAAGAAATCGCGATTATGAAATACATCGAGCTACTTTTTGCACTGGACATACTTTCAAAATGTTATCCGCGATACAATTCGCATGAGTTGTTTTTACTCGCAGACGATGTGTTTAAGTGGCTCAACAATGAATTGCCCGAAGACAGTAGCTCATTGCGTTATCTCAAAGATTGCTTTGATTCTCCAGCGGATGCTTTGAAGTCGATATGGAATGAAATTCAGTTGTTCTCTGAACCTTATCTCCACACCAACTAGCTATTACGCAAGAGGAGTTACATATTCAGCTCTTGCAGACTTCAATGCCTCGCGAACCCACCGTCCTCTCTCCTCTGCAATTCTTCTAACTTCCAATCGTTCTTTATTACATGGACCATCACCATTGATCACACGTTTAAATTCTTCCCAGTCAGGTTCAGTATATTCCCATCGACCGCTTTCTGCATTCTTCTTCAACTTTGGATCAGGAATAGTAAAACCCAATTCCCAGATTTTTGGAACATACATGTCGAGGAATTGATTTCGCTGATCATCGTTTGTCGACATTTTTACTTTCCATCTCATCAATACTTCTGTGTGCGTTGAAATTTTGT
>CBQWHS010000415.1:0-4559 GCA_967728665.1 uncultured Chryseosolibacter sp.
AAAAAACTTCGTCACCCCAGCGATTAAAAATCTGCACTTTATTCTCTGAAGGAAGATTGAGAATTCTCATAAACTTGTTGTCGCCAGAACTGTTTGGAGCAATGGCGTTGAACACCTCAACAGACCCCGAAGATCCACCATCTTCCACCGAAATGTAAATAACATTTTCAGTGCAGGCCCCTGTTACGTCACACACCTTCAAGGTGATTGCATCAACTCCTGTAAACGATACCCCCGTATAATCCAAAACGATATTGATCTCCGAAGGCGAGGGATTTTCAAGGATTGCATTTACTCCGCTTTTTGTTGTTCCTACAATTTGCATACTGGATGTTTCCAGGTTGTTCTCAGCATCAGAGAGGAGTGGGAATATATTAATCACTTTAATAGAATTTTTTCCCGCTGAGAAACTCTCCGATAAAATTGAAGGAGGTGTGTTCGTCACTGTAACCGCGATAAAATTTGTCACACATGCTTTCGCAAGATCACAAACTTTGATTTCGACCTTGTCATTCCCTGCAAATATCGTTGCAGTGAAATCGAGAATTAATTTTTGATTTGAATCGATTGTTGCTATTGCTCCGCTTTTTGGTTGACTGACGATTTGCAATGAATTTATGTCGATGTTTGATTCATTATCGCTCATCAATGATTTTAAGTCGATGGAAACTTTGCCGCCATAAATGATCGTGGCACTTGACGAATTCAAAACAGGGGCGGAGTTCGTAACGGTGATTGAAATTATAGCATTGTCACAACTTCCGACTTTGTCGCACACTTTGGCTGTGATAGTTTCTGTTCCTATGAAATTTTTTCCTGTGTAATCCATTGTCAGACGATTGGTATTGTCAAAAGAAGCAACAGCTCCGCTTAATGGTTGCGCTAACAAGACCAGACTAGTCCAATTGATATTATTTTCCGGATCCGAGATCAATGTGGTTAAATCGATTTGCGTACTTTTTCCAAACGACAAGGTTGCAGATGTGTCGTTAAACGTTGGAGCGGTATTAGTAACATTGATGGTGATCACACTTTGGCCACACGCACCGTCCAGATCACAGATCTTTGCAGTGATGGTTTCGGAACCTGCGAATGTTGTTGAAGCATAATTAACATTCAACAACCCATTTGCATCGATATCTGTTGTTGCTCCGCTCGGGGCGGCTATCGAAATTGAAAAAGTCGTGTAATCAATATTATTATCCGCATCGGTTGCCAACGACTTCAGGTTGATAGATGCAGTGGCATTTGCCTTAACGGAGACTGATGTATTGGCGAAAACTGGTGCTTGATTCGAAACCAGATTTGCTTTTCGCGACACGGATGCGGAATGTGTTCCATCGGCGTCAGAAACATTGAACGTTATTAATGCAGACGAGGAATTTATTCTGCCTGACGCTGAAGCCTCTTTATATTCAAACGTTACACTTCTAAGGAGCGTTTGATAAACATTGATCGGTGCCTTTCCTTTAAAAGACAAAATGCCGTTGACGTTATCAAATGAACCTGTAATCTCTGGCTGCGCTGTGAAAGAAAGAAATTGTCTTCCTTGCTGATAATCACTTATGGAAATAGATGCGAACACGATCGAATCATTGTCCGAATCGATTAGTGTAAGCGTGTTATCAATAAATGTCGCCGCAGCACCCGGTGATAAATTCAAATCCGATGTAACCATCGACAAAACTGCTGCGGGATTAGTGTTCTTATAAAAAGAAATGTCTCCTGAGAAACCGCCCACAAACATGTCAAGATCACCATCATTGTCATGGTCAAAAAAAGCAGGTGTAGGATCTGTCGGAGCACGTCCCTGCTCGATGAGGTCACCACGGTATTTAAAAATTGGTGTTAAAGGTCCGCCTGTATTTTCATAGTAGGAAAATTCGTTGCCATCAGCGCCCTCGATAACGTCACCACCTTCGCCAAGAATTGCATCAAAGTCACCATCGTGATCAACGTCAAAAAATCTCGGAAAAATCCTGAATTGTTCCTCTATTCCTGCGAGTGGATTTTGTATGCCCGTGGCTTCAGCAAAGACGCAAGCTTGTGCGGTACCTGTATTTCTATAGAATCGAACAAAGTGTGTTTCATTGTAACCGTCAGTCGTAAAATCGGAAATGAATAAATCAAAGTCACCATCGTTGTCAATATCCACGAAGTCGGTTTTTCCTTCATCAATTGTGATTCCACTGAACGGTCCTGTCGCATATGTTTGTCGAACAAAATTTCCGTTATCGTTTCTATAAAATTCAATTGCATTTCCGGTGCCGGTGTCTCCGCCACCGATTAGATCATTATCTCCATCGCCGTCAATGTCAACAAACGAAGGACAAAATTTATTTGGAAACGTCAGCGAAGTGAAGGGATTGCCGGCGATGGTCTCGACGAATTTTTCATTTTCATTTTTTAACACTTTCAGCTTCTGATTTCCATACCATCCACCAATCACAACTTCTTTGATATAATCACCATCGAGGTCAACGAAGAAAGGCACTGCATTCCGAATTATGGTAATTCCTCCGAAAGGATTATCGAAGCTTAGTCTTTCCTCAAATATGCCATTGCCTTTATTTTCATAATAAAAAAGATCCTGGTTTAGATTCTCAACACCAAAGATCAGATCAGCGTCACCATCACCATCGAGGTCGCCTGTGGTCGGCGAATTATGGATTCCTTTGTTCACATTCTGGAATGGATTATCGGTGCCAGTCTTCTGAACAAATTCTGATGCTCCAGTTCTCTTAAAAAACGAAATTGTCCCGTCGGCTGCGCCCGTTAGGATATCAATCGCACCATCACCATCAACATCCAGCAATGCAGGAGTTGTTTCATCGCTGGCAGGATTGATTCCTTGCAAAGACGCGACAGTGAAATTTCCTTCGCCATCATTGACGTAGTAACTGATTGATTTGTAATTGGGAAGGTAAGAAGTGCCTATGATCAGATCCTGATCTCCATCACTATCAAAGTCAATTGCAACAGGGGCTGCGTAATCGCCGAGATCAACTCCGTTAAAGGGATTGCCAGCTTTCGTAACGCTATTCCAAATTCCGGTTTGTTGCGTGAACGCATTGGTTTTCGTTGAATTATTTCTGTAGTAGCGAATAGTGCCGTCCATGAGACCAAGCAACATGTCGAGATCGCCATCTTTATCCAGGTCAATGAATGCAGGTGTGCCACCGTTCCCCAATGGCATGTAATAAAACGGATTATCGTAAAGCAAAGCGTAATTGTAAAGGGCTTTATTTTGATTGCCATCATTCCGAAGAAGGAAGAATCCATTTCCGCCATAGAAATCTGCCATTACAAGATCGCGATCTCCGTCTTTGTCCATATCAACAGACACAGGGTTGGGCCGTGAGGTAAAGTGAAACGGCTCGCGAAGTGGATTGTCCGTTCTTATTTGAAGTTGAAAGGGTCCAAGATGACTCGGCAAAGTGTTTTGAGCGAATGATGAGATTGATAGATTTAATAAGGAGAATAAAACTAGAATAAGAATTCGGATGGGAAACTGCGTGTAGCCAGGGCGATGCTTATTCATATTCAAAGTAAAAGAACGTGAGGTAGCGAAATCGCTCCGCAATGAAATTGTCTTCATGTATAGTTAAGGTGCAAAAACTTTCAGCCTTAACGGAGCCGTGGCCTTAGGGTTACCGAACTGAATGTGAAAAATGTGTGGTAAAAAATTATTTAGAAATTTCGGAAGGCCATTGGTTACCAGCCGAGTCAATATTTTGGAGCAGTACGGATAAGTGGTAAGGATGTTTCATAATTTCTCACAGAAAAATTAAAAAATGTGAAATGATATGCGATTCGTGATCATTCGATAACCGTTAACAAATCGTTGACACCTTCGCGCAGATTTAAACCGTTATAACAGAAGAAATGCAAAGGCTAACACTTGCAAGCTCAAACGTTTGAAAGCCTGTCAGGGCTAAGACAATTTTTTTGTCGTTAAATCCTACTAATTTAGTGGAACTTAATTCGACTGGATCGTCTTACCTTGTTGAAAGAATGTGTTGAATTAGCAGATACTACGCGAAAATTGTCTGAGAACAGAATATCAGTAACGTCAGTATCAACGCTAAAAGTAAACGATATTTTAAGCTCAATGTACTTGGGTTAGGTAAATTTCTCAACGAATATAGGGCGTGAAGTGTTTATTCACAAGTTTTAAGTAAGTAATTGATAGCTAAATTTTTACCTGTAGCATTAAAAGCATGAATTTTAACGATATCAAAACCAAGCTTGAGTCTTATAAGAGCAGCGGAAAACGTCTTTTCACAACGTCATCATTTCAGTCGCATAGCCTCGTTTTGCTACATATTCTGAGTAGAATTGATAAGTCCATTCCGATTTATTTTATTAACACAGGCTTCCATTTTCCGGAAACCGTAATGTTCCGTGATCAGATAACAGACCTTTTTGGACTCAACACAATTGACTTGAAATCCGATGTTCCGAAGTTTATGCAGCGCGATCCTGACGGAAAACTTCTCTTCACATCAGATCCCGATCATTGCTGTTATCTCAATAAGACACAGCCCATGTATGCCATT
>CBQWHS010000416.1:0-4559 GCA_967728665.1 uncultured Chryseosolibacter sp.
GAACGTAGTGAACGTCGAAGGAGGCACTCTGGCCTGGGACGCTGGGGGATTGCCGGTCGTTCGCGGCCGGAAGGCGATCTCGCTCGAGCGCCAGGTCCGCATTGCCGCCGGGTTCTTGGTGCTGGTCGGTGCCGTTCTGGCGCTGACCGTGCATCCGTACTTCGCTGGTGTCAGCGCATTCATCGGAGCCGGCCTAATGTTTGCCGGGATCACCGATACCTGCGGCATGGCGATGGTGCTCGCCCGCATGCCGTGGAATCAGGTGCGCGATGATGCGGGTACCAGCTGCTGCAAGTCCTGAATCGCGCGCGTCAGTGAGCGAAAACGCACACTGCACGCTCGGTGCGTCGCCTCGAAATGATTTTAGGAAAGCAAACATTCAACATTCTTCTTGCGTCATTGATTATCATAGCCGCGCAGCAATTGAACGCGCAGACGATCAAAGAGCATGCAATTTCTGAATATCATGCTGCGTCCTTTGTACATCCAGGTTTGCTGCACAAAGACAGTGATTTTCTTCGTATAAAGAAAATGGTAGCCGATAGCGTAGAACCATGGAAGGGCGGCTTTCATAAACTTGCTGCACATCCTCAATCGAGTTCTAATTGGCGAGTGCAACCTCAAGAGCATGTGGAGCGAACTTTACTGGCCGGACACAGTAAAGGCATTGGCATGTTGGAAGCAGATGCAAATGCGTCTTATCAAAATGCGTTGATGTGGTGCATCACAGGCAACGAAGCCCATGCTCAAAAAGCAATTGAAATTCTCAATAAATGGTCTGCAACGTTGAAAGTGTTTGATGGAACAGACGTTGAGCTCGGTGCTGGCTTGTGTGGTTTCAAGTTTGCCAATGCTGCTGAACTCATGCGATACACCTATTCAAAATGGGATACCGCTGATATTGAACGTTGTCAACGAATGTTGATTGAAATTTTTTATCCTCCATTGAAAGACTTTGCGCTTTGGGCTCATGGCAACTGGGATCTCAGTTGTATGAAAACGATGATGGCGATTGGTATTTTCTGTGATGATCATGCAATGTTTAATAAGGCCGTTGATTTTTTCTATCATGGACAGGGCAATGGAGCGCTTATACATTATATTATTAATGACGTTGGACAAGTGCAGGAGAGTGGCCGTGATCAACCACACACACAACTTGGAATTGGTCAGATGGCGGAGATTTGTGAAGTAGGATGGACGCAGGGCCTCGATATGTATGGTGAAGCTGACAATCGACTCTTAAGAGGTTTTGAGTATGTTGCAAAATATAATCTTGGAGAAGAAGTTCCCTTCACGCCTTACGTCGATACAAGTGGACGATTCCCTGCGCAAAAAATAGCACCGAGAACGCCACAGCTTCGTTCAATTTTCGAAAGGGTCTTAAATCATTATGCAAATCGAAAAGGTTTGTCAACACCATGGACAAAGAAGGCAGCGGAGAAACTTCGCCCCGAAGGAGCAGGTTTTGGCGCGGACCATCCTGGATTTGGCACACTACTTTTTTCACTGCCAATTCATCCCAATTGATAGCACAGTGTAAATTGAAAAGAAATGCCATCACGGTATACCTGTTTATCCAAACCGATAATTTTTGAGGAGTAGACGCATTTCAATTAGACATTCATTAAAATTTATTTTGCTTAATTTATTGCTGTAAAAGTGCATTGATCCATACGGATAATTGCTTTTATTAGGAACTAAATCTCAATGTTCCGAAATGAAAACAACTGCCACACTCTTCGCGTTACTAATACTTTTGGCTTGCTGTTCACCAAAACCTTCGCCCGTTCAGGGTACCTGGAAATTGTTGTCAGGCACACTGATCGAGAAAGGTGATACAATAATTACGGATTACACTCAAGGAAAGAGTATGATCAAAATCATCAACGAAACTCACTTTTCATTTTTAAACCATGATTTGAAAAAGGGCCAGGACAGTGTGAAAATTTTTGCGGCAGGTGGCGGTCGGTATACGTTAAGCGATGATCAATACACGGAGTTTTTGGAATACTGCAGCGACAGGGAATGGGAAGGACACGAATTCAAATTTGCAATAGCGATCAAAAATGACACACTAACCCAAACAGGGATTGAAAAAATTGAGGCGCAGGGAATTAACAGGTTGAACATTGAAAAATATGTAAGAGAAAAAATTTAACAACCGTCTGACAGGAAGTAACTCTCCGGCAATTTTTGCTTTTGAACTATCTCTGCCCCAACTTGAATAAAACGCAAAACCGAGCTATATGAAATATTTTGTTGTAATTCTCGCCTTGACTTGCTCTTCAGCGTGTGCGCAATTAACATTCGAGTCAGCTAAAGAGGCATTACAAAAATACAGGCTCGGCTATTCAACTTATTTCGAACCGTTTATGGGCCATCCTGGTTATGGCGCGCCGGTGATTCTCACTAACGATGGCGGGGCAGCAGCGTTTGGTGACAACATGTTATACAAGTTCGACAAAACAGGTAAAGAGCTTTGGAGTCGCGCAATAAAACCGCAGTATAATGAGCTTGAGAACCAAGGTGTGTCACAGGATACAAAAGGCAATTTATATGTATTCACATTGTCTTACGATGAAAAGCGATACCGTGGTGGATCGGAGCGCGCCTTATGTTACGATAAGAATGGTAAACTATTGTGGGACAAAACACTCGGTGCGTACGCATTGATGAACAACCCTATTATTTCGTACATCCAACCTTTGAGCGATGGAAGAATTTATATGCGTGGGCACATTGTCAATGAAAAGCCTGTAGAGGGAAAAGATCCGGTGTATAGATACTGGGAAGGTTGGCTGGACAGCACAGGAAAGCTTACGCAAAAGGCTGGCGATCCAATCGATTGGGCAAAAGATGAGTGGCAGAAAAAATTCAAACCAGACGGAGAGTAAAAATTTTATTTATTAAAATACTAGCAAGGTCGCGCAGGTTCCGCCTGCAACAAGAAGCCATCCAGCGGCCAGGATATAGAATATTTTAGCTGTATCAGGTTTTGAGTTTCGCTTGCTTAGCGCGATAACAAGAAATAATACGGAAGGGCCAAAAATCTCCAAACTCTAAAAAAATTAGCTTACAGTCGGTGCTGTTAGTTATTTAATGGTCATTGCCTCTTTATTATATTTTCCTCTGTACTCGAGTGGCGACATGCCTGTGATCTTTCTAAAGACTTCACGGAAAGCTTTCACATCTGAGTATCCGACATCATACATTACTTCATTGATTGTTTTCCGACTGGTTTCAAGTGCCTTTTTAGCAGATTCAATTTTTACTCGTTGTGCATATTCAACGGGAGTATTTCCGGTTGCTTTGATAAATCGTCTGTCAAAGTTTCGTCTACCCACGGCAAACCTCGAAGACAAATCTTCGACAGAAATTTTCTCATGTAATTTACTTTCGATATAGGCTTGTGCATTTTTTACCATTTCATCGCCGTGCAACTTCTGGCCAGTAAAAATGGTGAACGCTGATTGACTTTCTCTATCGAGCTCAATCTGAAATATCTTGGAACAATAAATAGCGGTTTGCCGATCATAGTATTTTTCCACGAGGTAAATGATCAGGTTCAGGAATGAATAAGCTCCACCATTTGTATAGATTCCTTGTTCGTCTGTTATCAACTTATCAGGTTGCAGATTCACATTGGGGAACATGCTTCTGAAAGTATTGGCTGCAGACCAATGCGTGGAGCAACTTCTTCCGTCCAGCAAACCTGCTGATGCCAGCATGAATGCTCCGGTGCACATACTCGCTATTTCAGCTCCATGTTTATACTGGTTTTCAATCCAATCAATAACCAACTTGTTTCCTTTGATAGCTTTTTGATAATTACGAACCAATGATGGGATAATGATGAGATTTGTTTTGGTGATAGTCGAGATGTTGATCTGTGGCTTCACGGTGAACAAGCCGTCATAAATTTCCGATTTCTTTGAAACCCCAGCCAGCTCAATTTTAAACAATTCTTCTCTTCGGTTTTCCTTCCAATACTCATTGGCTCTTGTAAATATTTCATATGCACCAACTATGCTGGCTATACTGCTTAAGTTGGTCTGGCCATCCGGGATAATTATCGTTAGATGCTTCATTTGAATTTTTTGATAAAGATGGAAATTAACAATGTCCAAATCAACCCACCATAATGTCTAGTTGACACCCCAGCCAAGGAAGATCCAGACAATACATTTGTAGCATAAAATTTACAGGATCAAAAAATCAAAAACAGAAATGAAAAAATTTATAGACAAAGTTGCTGTAGTTCCTGGTGGTAATAGTGGCATTGGTTATGCAACCGCCAAAGAATTAGTTTCTCAAGGCGCGCGGGTTGTAATCACAGGCCGCAATCAAAACGCTGTGCAAACCTCCGCGAAAGAAATAGGAGCAACAGGGATCGTATCTGATCAGTCGAAGCTCTCAGATATTGATGCACTCGTTGTGAAAGCAAAAAGTGAATTTGGAAAAATTGATATTCTGGTACTCAACGCCGGGATCTATTCCATCGTGCCTTTTGAATCGGTGAATGAAAATAATTTTGATGATGTGATGGGCACTAATAT
>CBQWHS010000417.1:0-4530 GCA_967728665.1 uncultured Chryseosolibacter sp.
CGCAACATTACCCGATCGACTAAGGTATCAGGGCAAGATGCTCCACTTGTTAATATTATTTTTAGCGGACGTTCAGTTCGCAAAAAATTATTCGAAATTTCTTTCAGTTTTTTGGGATAGTTGAAGTGATGGATTTCCGTTGCTGATTTTATCTCATTCTCTGAGTTAATAAAATACGTTGGAAACTTCCGCTCACATAACTCGACAATGTGCGAAGTGTTGGAGCTGTTATATCCGCCCACGACAATAGCAAGGTCGGCATCCGTTTCCAAAAGCTGATAAGTTGAATCCTGGTTGTCGTTGGTTGCATAACACAATGTATCACGGGTATCAGCAAAATGGTCACGAATGTTTTCGTTTCCATATTTTTCCGTCATCACGTTTTTGAGATAATCTGCAATGGCCTGCGTTTCGGTTGCCAGCATTGTTGTTTGATTCACAACCCCAACCCGGATTAAATTTTTCTGTGCGTCAAATCCTTCAGAATATTTCCCGAAAAACTCGATATAAAATTGATCTAGTGGTTTTTTGCCGAGAATATATGCCACGAGATTTTTCGCATCATCCATGTCGCGAACAATTACCGAAGCTGCCGATTGCGAGCTGTGAGAAAACGTTGCACGAGTTTCTTCATGTTTTGGTTTTCCATGAATGATTACCGTGTAATTTTCCTGCCCAAGTTTATCCGCGCGATTCCAGACTTTCTCGACAAACGGGCATGTCGTATTATATTTTTGAACTTCAACTCCCTTATCCAACAGCAAATTTTCAATCTCCACTGTTGTTCCAAATGCCGGAATAATCACAACGTCATCCTTGCCAATCTTGTCCCAGGGAATAAATTGTTTCCCATCCGTATCCATTATGAATTGGATGCCGCGACTTTGAAGATCGTTATTTACTTCCTGGTTGTGAATCATTTGGCTTAACAGAAATACTTTCTTCGATGGATTATCCTCAATCGCTTTGTAGCTAATCTCGATGGCATTTTCAACCCCATAGCAAAATCCAAAATGCCGGGCGATGTAAAATTGAACGGGACCAAAATCCAAAACAGCTGGAGAAAAATCCTGCTTGCGCAAATCTTTTTTTCTGCGCTGCTCTTTTACAAACCCGGTGATGGATGAGCGATAGTATGCGGGAATTTCGAACTTTTTGATAACGAAAAAATTAGAGTGTCAAAGTTAGAAAACAAAAAGGACACCTTACCAGGTGCCCTTTCTTAAACATATTTTACACAAAGATTGCTTGAGCTTGCTATAAGCAGGCCAACCTTCATCGAGATATTTAGCTGATATTACGCTCTCGTTAAGCTGCTTTCGACAACTTATCTTCTTCGATGGTATTGAGACGTGGTTCCTTCTTTTCCATGTCGAACCACATAACTTGTACCAGATTCTTTTTCAGGTACTTCAATACTTCAACTACTTTTCCGTCAATCTTGCTGCGAACTCTGTCGCCCTTCCGAAACAATCTTCTCATAATCTAACCTTCCAATTTACATGCGGAACGCTTCATTATATTCCCTCAGTGAATTTTCATATTTGCCTGTGAGAATGACGAGCTCACCCGCCTTTTTCTTTTTCAACAATTCATTAAATTCTTTAACGGATTTTACGGGTACATCGTTGACTTTGGTGATGATAAAGCCCTCGTGGATATCGGTATACTTAGCAAGCTTGCCAGTTCCGAGGTTTTTCACCCGCACTCCGCCATCAATATCCAAATTTTTGGCAACTTTTGCATCAATATCTTCTAATTCTATGCCTAGTGCTGCGAAGCCAGATCTTGCTTCAGGTTTGATAGTTCCTACCTGACCTTCGCGCGTCTTCAGCACTACCGGAATAACCACTTCCCTGCCCTTACGGTTAACCGTTATGTCCAGTCTATCTCCAGGACGGTGTCTTCCAATGTACTCTATTAGCGCAGTATTGGACCGTATAACGGTATTGTCAATTTTTGTGACCACATCGCCTTCCTTAATACCAGCATCTTTAGCAGAGCTGTTTTCAGCAAAACCTGAAATGTATGCACCTTCGCGCACGGTCAAATCATGCTCTTTCACCAATTGACTATTTACACTTGCGATGCTCACGCCAAGCCAACCACGTTGAACAACTCCATATTGAAGAAGATCTTCAACAATCTTACTTACTATATCGGATGGCACCGCGAAACCATAACCGGAGTATGAACCTGTGGGACTCGCAATTGCGGTATTGATCCCAAGCAGACCACCATTCAAGTCTACCAGCGCACCACCACTGTTTCCAGGATTGATTGCAGCATCGGTTTGAATGAACGATTCAATTGCGGTGCTTCCGCCTTGCTCATTGTTGCCACCGTTATTTCTTCCGCCAAGAATATTAATGCTTCTACCTTTTGCGCTAATGATACCGGCTGTAACAGTTGAATTTAAATTGAACGGATTGCCAACAGCCAATACCCATTCACCAACTTTAGCATTGTCAGAATCAACAAAAGACAGATAAGGCAAGCCCTTCTCTTGAATCCGGATTAAGGCCAGGTCCGTGTCCGGATCTGTGCCGATAACTTCAGCTTTGTAAGTTCGGTTGTCCATCAGCGAAACTTCAATTTCGTCTGCATCTTCAACAACGTGATTGTTGGTGACGATGTATCCGTCTGCATTAATGATCACTCCTGAACCAGCACTTTGACTAGGCCCTTGTTGTGGGAATTGCTGTCCGAAAAAATCTTTGAACAATTCATACTGTCTCATTTGCTCTGGCGAACCTTTCGCATCTTGTGACGAGCGAATATGAACAACAGCAGGCATCACTTTCTCTGCAGCCGCGGTGAAATCCAGCGGAACCGCTTTTCCATTAGCGTCAACTTTGTACGCAACTTTTGATGTGGGAACAGCAGCTACATATTCAAGTTTTACCGTGCCGTCTTCTTCTTTCAATAGCCACTGATACGATGCAACTGTACAAACACTTCCCAGTACAGCCGCGAGGAATAAAGAACTAAATCTTCTCATATACTTCGGTAATTAATTTAATTCGATTGTTAATGTGTCAACGTCAAATGCAAAAAGCAGGCAAATTCAAAAACTGTGAAATTTTGTCAGTTTTTGATACCGCTGGGCCACTTTTAGCAGTTAAACGCTGAACCTGTGCATTAAGTACGAAAAGTTTCGGACTTTGTTGCTTTGAGTATACTGACAACAGATTTGTCATGACGAACGTGCCTGTTTCATTGTTAATTATGGTTAAAATTACAGCATGCATTTTCAAGCGATTCTACCTGATCCCCGGCTGGCACGTCTTGTAAAATATTATTGGATCGTGATTGGAACTGACTGTAACCATCAAAAAATAGTACCCGACGGATGTCCAGAATTTATTTTTCATTTTGCCGATCGCTACCAAATAAAAAGTAGTGAAGATAAATTTGAACGGCAGTCTCCCGCATTGATCGCTGGCCAACTTAATACTCCAATCATTCTTAAACCAGAAGGTAAAAGCGAAATACTTGGAGTCAAATTTTTTCCACATGCCGTCTGGCAGCTGTTCGGATTGAATATGAAGTTGTTAACCAATCAGGCATTGTCTTTCTCAGAAGTTTTAGGCGCACGTTTTGAGTTAATCACCGATCAATTATTGAATTGTGTGAGTCAAAATAAACGCATTGAATTCATTGAAAGTTTTTTGCTAAAAATGTTGGCGTTATGTAACAGGGATGCCTCTCGCATTTTAACATTGACAAACACGATTCTAAATGCAAGTGGTGAAATGTCCATACGTTCTCTAACCAAAAAACTTAGAATTTCAGAACGTCAAGTTGAAAGAATTTTTAATGATACAATCGGAATGTCGCCAAAGCGCTTTGCAAGAATTATTCGTTACACGAATGTTTATGAAGCCATTCAAAACCCAAACATGACAACCGCGGATGCGGTCTATCTTGCCGGATTTTTTGATCAACCCCATTTTAATAAAGACTTTCAAGAATTTACGGGAGATACGCCGGGAAAATACTTCAAGAGCAATAACGCTTTCGCGAAGTTTTTCATGGGCCAATGAATGATGTCGGTTTTTTACAAGACTTCCCTGTTGCTTATTTATTCCTTTGTATAAAAACATGTATGAAACACTTCTTCCTTTTTCTAATCACGGTTTGTTTGGTTAAAGTGGCTTACGCCCAGCAAATGGAATTTGCATGGCTCATTGGCTCATGGAAACTAAAAGACAAAAACGTTTTTGAAGTATGGCAAAAAAAGACTGGCAGCAACACATTGCAGGGAAAGTCTTACAAAATTGTTGGCAGTGATACGGTTACTCTTGAAAAAATCCAGCTTGTAAAAAAAGATCAATCGTTCTTTTATGTAGCTGATGCCGCTGGAAATCAAAAACCAATTGAGTTTAAGATTACATCATATTCTAAACACTCTTTTGTAGCTGAGAATCCTGACCATGATTTTCCGAAGCTTATCCGCTACAAGTATTTGCGAAAAGAAAACAACGCATTTATTCAGGCCGCGATTGAAGGCAATGGCAAAACCATTCC
>CBQWHS010000418.1:0-4518 GCA_967728665.1 uncultured Chryseosolibacter sp.
TCAGCAAAGTTTACTGGCCGGAAAGTGGCGTGACAAAACGCGACATGCTTAACTACTATTACCAGGTGACGCCATATATGTTGCCATACATGAAAGACAGACCACAGACATTGAATCGTTTTCCCAATGGAATTCATGGTGAAAGTTTTTATCAAAAGGATGTCACTGGGAAAGTTCCGAATTGGATTGAGACGTACAAATATTTTAGTGAGGGAGATCAGCGAGAGAAACATTTTATGGTTTGCACTGACGAGGCGAGTCTACTTTACATCGCTTCATTGGGATGTATTGAAATGAATCCATGGAGTAGCCGAACGAAAACACCTGATAATCCGGATTGGTGCGTTATTGATTTGGATCCTGATAAGAAAAACACATTTGACCAGGTTATCGAAGCTGCGCTTGTTACAAAACAACTTCTTGAGATGCTTGAGTGTGAATGCTTTTGTAAAACTTCCGGCTCAACCGGTTTACATATTTATATTCCGCTCGGCGCAAAATACGACTACGAAGAATCCAAAGAATTTGCACGTGCGTTGGTAAAGATCATCAACAAGCAGCTACCAAAATTCACGACTATTGAACGGAAAGTCTCGGATCGCAATGGTAAAATGTATCTTGACTTTCTGCAGAACAGACCTCAGGCAACATTAGCGGGACCATATTCGCTCCGACCAAAGCCAGGCGCTCCAGTCTCCATGCCATTAGCGTGGGACGAAGTGAAAAAAGGTTTGAAAATCGCAGATTTTAATATCAGGAATGCAATTTCCAGACTGAAAGAAACTGGTGATTTGTTCTCGGGTGTTTTGAATAAAGGCATCAATATGGAGAAGGCTCTTAAAACATTGAATTCTGTTGCCACCGCAGCATGATCCGTTTATCTTCATTTAGCCAGGTGTGGAATTCTTAGGCGTGAATAAAAATTGGTTTTGTAAGAGGAACTAATATCCATTTCCGATAGCAAAGCTAGCAGCAGGGCCAACCATTTATTCCTGTAAACACATCTCGCTAAACAATTTTAACTACTTAGTAATTATTAGAAAGAATGAGTAATCAGTCGAACAGAGTACCATTCGAAATTATTATCTGCGGGCTGCTAACCAAATCTTAAAGCGCTACAACCCCTTGTTAACTCTTGAAATAAATTGTTGAGGTTACTCGCGGACTATTTTTAGGAAACCACTACAAGCTGTGCTAAAACTTCTGTTTGACTTCATCTATTCGGTTTATGTCCTGGTGTACGCGCAGGAAAATAAACAAGTTGCTAAAAGTGCCCCTTCCGATGCCATGATGCAAATTCTGAAACCACAAGTTTCGCCAAGCAGAACGGCAAGATTGCGCTTAAGGCCGGTGGTTATTCTTCTCGTCCTTATATTCTTGTTCTTTTTTAATACGATCGTTGTTTACAGTTATGGGTTGGGTCACAACAGCAAAGAAATCCATCTCAACCTGCTCATTTACATGTACCTGTATTTTTGGATAACATTCTTTTTAGTCGTTTACCAGATATCGGTAATCAGCAGATCAGCGAAGATTGCCCGGTAACTAATCGCTTAATTCTGAACTCTCAAGGCCAAAAAAACAAACAATTTAACTCCGGTTATCTTAAAAGATTTGGAATAGAAATTTCAAATATGGTTCTTGGGTTACTTAACCCAACTGCATGTTCGTTCTCATCATCGATGATGATGCGGAGGATCGGGAACTTTTTCTCGAAGCTCTCAAAGAAATCGATAACTCAATAAACGTAATCTCTGCGAAAGACGGCAAGGAGGCGATCAACCTTCTTGAGAATGAACTCGTAATCCATCCTGATTTCATTTTTCTGGATATCAACATGCCAATCATGGACGGCCGCGAATGCTTGTTGTATATCAAAAAATCAAGGCTAAGGATCATTCCTGTCATTATGTATTCAACTACTTCCGATACAAACGAGATAAAAGATTTCTATTCGCTCGGAGCGCATGACTTTTTAATCAAGCCTGCGAATTTTAGAGATCTTGTGGAAGCCCTTGAATCGATAGTCGCAAAGAAGCGGACCAGGTGATTGTCAATTAAAGTCACAGCGAGAGTACGTTCTTTCCTACTTTGTCGCGGATAAACGATTTGAAATTCTCCGGACCGATAATTTTTATTTCGTCCATCAGGCCGAGCACAAATCGTCCAACGCCTTCAAAGTTTCCAACGGGACCTTTGAAAACATAATTTTTTTCTTCTTTGGTGATGTAAGGAACTGAAAGTGGAAACTCTTCTTTGAGCAATAAACTTGCCCGAAGGCTAAGAGACAGCATGATGGTTGTGCTAGCATCGCCTGTGAAACCAAAAATGTCTGTTTGATTTTTTTGATGTTTGGATTCAAACTGGTATGTTTTCTCTGTAGTCACAATTTCACCAATACGATCGAGCTTGAATTGCTTGCACACCTGATCATTCGTATCAAGAGAAATAATGGATTGGTAATTATCTCCGAAGTGGATTGGTTCGACGAGACGATCGCGAATTTCATTACTGTTAGCAGAATGGTAATTTTTAAGAACCACCTGATTTTTGTTTTTTATCGCATCCGCAAGCTCATCCACGAATTTTGCATTACGGGCTTTCACGAACAGGCGCGGCACGGTATCGATCTCGGAGTTCAAAGAAAGTTTCTTCAGCAAGAGATTCTTTAAGGGATTATCCGATGTTCCTGATTGAATCAACTTTTTGATCCATTTCGTCTCCTCCACTGAAAACTGCGACTGTGTAGGGTCGTCATCAGATGTAATGATGAAATATCGATTGTCAAAATCCTTTTCAATAAGAAAATCAACTTCTTCAAGCAGTTTGATGTATCGGTAAATAGTCCGCTCGCTTGTATCAAATCTTTCCGCGAGTTGTTTTATCGTCCAGTGTCCTGATTTAAGCACGGCAATGATCTGAAATAGCCGGAGTAGTTTGGCCTGCGGAATAATGGAATCTTTTTTCTTCGTTGTTTTACTTTTCATCTGTTTTTCCTGGCTTTTTTGCATCCCACATGTTTGACAGAAGCTGTCATGTGGCTCGTGTACTTTGGTGACAAATATAGGACGAATGGAAACTCTTCAAACAAATTCGGTATTGATAAAGTGTCCACATTGTGGAAATAAATTTAGTCCCGAGGATTCCCTTGAGCACGACTTGCGAATGCAATTAGAAAAAGAGTTTGAGACTAAGATGGCAGAGCAGGCAAAGCGTTTGGAAGATCGCATACGGAAGCAGGAGAGGGAGACCTTTGCATCCCACATTCAAACACTTGAAGACGATAAAAAAGCAAAGGCTGCGCGCATTCGCGAATTTGAATCTGCATCATTGTCTCTGAAGCAACGCGAGCAACAATTGAAAGATCGTGAGGAAACCGTGGAGATTGAGATGAAGAAAAAATTGTTAGATCGTGAACGCATCATTCGGGAACAAGCCGAAAAATTTACCCGTGAGAAGGTGCTTTTAGAGGTTCGCGAACGAGAACAAAAATTACTTCGCGATCGTGAAATGGCAGATATCCAAATGAAAAAGAGAATCGCAGAGGAAGCCGAGAAAATACGGGAAGAAGAGCGAATGAGAAATGCTGAACTGCAAAAGAAACTGGACGATCAAACGCGGTTAATCAACGAGATGAAGCGAAAATCCGAACAGGGAAGTATGCAGCTGCAAGGCGAAGTTCAGGAGATGGCTATTGAAAATTATCTTGAAAATTGCTTTCCATTCGATCAGGTCAGTGAGGTGGCGAAAGGCAAGCGCGGAGGTGACTGTGTTCATATTGTTCGAAATGAATTCAACCAGGTTTGCGGTCGCATTTTGTATGAAAGCAAACGAACAAAACATTTTAGTCATGAGTGGCTCGCGAAAATCAAGGAGGATATGCGCTTGCAGCAAGCTGACCTCGCGGTAATTGTGACCGAAGCATTTCCCGAAGGAATGACAAGGTTTGGTGAACTTGAAGGTATTTGGATTTGCTCGTTCCTGGAATTTAAAGCGCTCGCGTTAGTCTTCCGGCAAAACCTTTTGAGAATCGGCGAAGTTCTGGCTTCTCAGGAAAATAAGGGCGATAAAATGCAGATGATTTACAGTTATGTTACCAGCAATGAGTTCAAACAAAAACTGGAAGCTGCTTTTGAATCGTTTAAGGATATGCAGGAAGATCTATTGAAGGAAAAGGCCATGTTTACCAACCAGTGGGCTAAGCGCGAAAAGAAATTGTTTAGAGCCATGGAAAACCTGGTTTCCCTGTATGGAGATGTGCGTGGCATTGCCGGTGGTGCTGTTCCGGAAATTAAGGCGCTTGAAATGAATGCTGATTATTAAACGCTGAATTATATTTGCCTTTGTCTGGAAGAGCAGCAACAACTGCCTTCCACTGACAAAAAATAGTGTCGCCTCCGTTAGAGGCTTATTTTAAGTCGTATCTTCATTTTATGAAGGTGCTAACACTTCCCGACTTTCTCAATTCCCATCCCATTGCAACCTTGTCATTGGACGATAACATGACTATCGTTTACG
>CBQWHS010000419.1:0-4514 GCA_967728665.1 uncultured Chryseosolibacter sp.
CTTCAGCAAACGTATCGTGTGCAACAGGCAAAAATCGAATTGCTAAAAACTCAAAATACAATTACGAAAACCAAGCGTGGTATTGATCTCGAAGTCAAACAAACAGCTTCCATGTATTTAAATGCGGTGACTAGTCTCAAATCGCAGCAAGAAAACATGAAGCTTGCCGAGAATGTTGCCCGTGTTACACGAATTAAATACGAGCAAGGTGTTGGTTCGAATACAGACGTGATTGATGCAGAATCAAGCTTGCGTGAAGCTCAAATAAATTATTACAGTGCCTTGTATGATGCGCTTGTATCTAAAGTCGACCTCGACAAAGCGTATGGAAAATTATTGCCTCAAACAACTCAAAAATAAACCAAACATGACCTCTATAAATACCTTATTCATGAAATCTAATCTATACTCTCGCCTCGTTGTGGCTGTCGTTATCGCGGGACTTCTCGCGGCGTGCAGTGCTGCATCTCCGGATGATAAAAAAGAACGTTTAGAGAAACTAAAAACTCAACAAGCAGATCTTGCCAAAGAGATCACAAAGTTGGAAGCAGAAATCTCTAAGGCAAATCCTGACTCGACAGCAAATGTAAAATCAAAAGAAGTTGCTGTAACAGAATTAGCACCTCGGAAGTTTGATCATTATATTCAAACGCAAGGCCGTGTTGAAGCTGAAGAAAATATTCAGGTGAGCGCGAAATCCCCTGGCGTTATTACACACGTTTATGTGAATGAAGGTGATCAGGTTTCGAAAGGACAAGTGCTAGCACAAATCGATAATTCAATTACACAAAGAAACATTGAAGGATTGAGGACCCAGCTTGAATTAGCAACCTCTGTTTATGAGCGCCAAAAAAATCTTTGGGATCAAAAGATCGGAACTGAAGTACAGTTCTTGCAAGCTAAGACTCAAAAGGAAAGTCTTGAGAAGCAAATCGCAACAATGAATGAGCAGAATGAAATGTCAAAAATCAAGGCTCCAATTAGCGGAACAGTTGATAACATTACAGTTAAAGTAGGAGAGAACATTAATCCGGGTATGCCCGCTGTTCGTGTTATCAATGGGAACAACCTAAAGTTGAAAGCAAACATTTCCGAAGCTTATGTGAACTCAATAAAAAAAGGAAACAAAGTTGTCGTTTCTTTTCCTGATCAGAACAGGGAAGTCACAGCAACTGTGTCCTTTGTTGGAAGAAACATTGATTTGCTTTCACGCACGTTCATGATCGAAGTGAAACTGCCGTCAGCTGCTGACCTTCGCCCGAACATGACCGCAACAGCAAAAGTTATTTTCCGGACTGAGCCTTCAGCAGTTGTAATTCCTGTGAATGTGATCCAGGAGATTAACAAAGAGAAAGTGGTGTATGTTTCAGAAACAAAAGGGAAGCAAACCGTTGCCCGTAGAAAAGTGGTTACCGTTGAAGGCGTATATGGAAATCAGGCGCAAGTAAAAGGCTTGAACGCCGGCGACAAACTTATCACCGTCGGATACCAGGGCCTGAACGATGGTGACTTTGTAAAAATATAATGAGACAAAGAAATCTGAGATAGGTGATCTGCGATAATAAAGTCCAGGATCACTTATCTCAAGTCTCAAATCTCCTATCTCAAATCTCTCAAGTATATGAAAGACTTAGAAAAAGAATTTAAGCCCACCAGTTGGGCCATCGATAATAAAGTCAGCATTTATGTAGCCACGGTTATTATATGTCTGATGGGTATCGTTACGTATAATACGCTTCCAAAGGAAAGTTTTCCTGAAGTTGTATTCCCACAAATCTATATATCGACTCCTATTCCGGGAGCGGCACCAACGGATGTTGAAAACCTGGTTACCAAGCATATTGAAAAACAGGTAAAGTCCATTGCCGGTGTAAAAAAGATTACAAGTAACTCAGTTCAGAATTTCTCAAGCATCATCGTTGAGTTTGAAACAGATGTTGATGTGACGGAAGCAAAACGTGATGTGCAGGATGCTGTCGACAAGGCCAAACCTGACCTTCCCAATAATCTTCCGGATGATCCTTCCGTTCAGGAAATTGATATTTCACAGATGCCAATCATGTTCGTCAATCTTTCCGGTGACTATGATCTTCAAACATTGAAGCGTTATGCTGAGATGATGCAAGATCGTTTTGAGACCGTGAAAGAAATACGCAGAGTAGATATCGTTGGTGCGCTTGACCGCGAGGTTCAGATCAATGTGGACATGTATAAAGCTGCGCTCGCAGGGGTGGATCTTGGTGATATTTCTCAAGCCATTGGGGGAGAAAATGTTTTGATTCCTGGGGGCCAGCTAGCAGTAGATGGAATGAAACGGTCCCTCAGTGTGAGTGGCGAATATACGAGTGCTGAAGAAATTGCAAACACCGTTGTCGGATCCATTCGAGGTGGAAAAGTTTACCTCAAAGATATTGCGGATATAAAAGATACTAATAAGGAACAGGAAAGCTTTGCGCGTTTGGATAAGAAGAATGTTGTTACGCTTAACATTATTAAAAGAAGTGGTGAGAACTTGATCGTGACGTCTGACCAGATCAATGCAATTATCAAGGAATATGAAACCAGCATTTTGCCGCACGGACTTGAAATTACCGTAACAGCAGATCAATCTGATAACACTCGCGTAACGCTTCATGATCTTATCAATACGATTATTATTGGTTTCATTCTCGTAACGATCATCCTTATGTTTTTCATGGGTGTTACCAACGCCATCTTTGTTGGATTGTCAGTGCCGATCTCCAGTTTCATTGCGTTCCTTGTTTTTCCGGCGATCGGTTTTACACTGAACATGATGACGTTGTTTTCTTTCCTGTTGGCATTAGGCATTGTTGTAGATGATGCGATTGTGGTAATTGAGAATACGCACCGGGTTTTCGACAATGGAAAAGTACCTATCCGCAAGGCGGCAAAAATGGCTGCAGGGGAAGTATTTCTTCCAGTATTGTCAGGTACTCTTGTTGTGTTAGCACCGTTTATTCCGTTGGCATTCTGGCCTGGTGTAATCGGTAAATTCATGATGTACTTGCCCATCACGCTGATCATTGCATTACTTGCTTCACTTGTAGTAGCGTATATCATCAACCCTGTTTTCGCGGCTGACTTCATGGAACCTCATGACCATGATCACGGAAGCAAACCGAAAATTTCCAAAGGCTTCAAAGTTACGGCTGTCGTATTTGGTGGTATAGCGCTGGTCTCTTACTTAATCAACGTTGGACTTGGAAACTTTGTGGTGCTTATGTTCATACTCTATGCCTCGCATCATTTCTTTTTAAAGGATGTGATTTCAAAATTTCAGACTTCTGCATGGCCTAAAGTACAGAATGGTTACAAGCGTCTTCTGACGTGGTGTCTTTATCGCTACAGGCCAATAGGGGTTATGGTGGGAATGATATTCTTGTTCATCTTCGCCATTGTATTTACGGCGATCCGCAAACCTCCCGTGGTGTTCTTCCCGAATGGTGATCCCAATTTCATCTTTGCTTATATCCGTATGCCGATCGGAACTGATCAGCATGTTACAGATTCCGTCACTAGTCTTGTTGAAGACAGAGTGATCGCGGCAATGGGCAAAGACAATCCGATTGTAGAATCAGTCATTTCAAACGTAGCGTTTGGCGCGAGCGAGAACCCCTTTGAAGGAGGAACCAACCCACACTTGGGAAAAGTACAGGTAGCATTTGTGAAATTTGCGCAACGGAATGGACAGTCTACAAAAGTTTACATGGACGACATTCGCGAAGCTGTTAAAGGTATTAAAGGTGCAGAGATTTCTGTTAACCAGGAAGCTAATGGCCCGCCAACAGGTAAACCTATTAACATCGAAATAGCCGCGGATGATTTTGAAGTTCTGGTGAAAACTGCCGACAAACTGAAACGCTTTCTGGTGTCACAGCAAGTGCCCGGTGTGGAAGAGTTAAAATCTGATTTCCAAAGTAACAAACCGGAAATAGTGATCAACATTGATCGTGAAAAAGCAAATCGCGAAGGAATATCTACGGCCCAGATTGGACAGGCTTTAAACACTGCTGTGTACGGCTATGAAATATCGAAGTTCCGAGACGCGAATGATGACTATCCGATTCAGCTAAGGATCAGAGAAGATCAACGCAACGATGTTAATACGCTGATCAATCTTCCTATCACGTATCGTGATATGGGTTCGGGGGGAGTCGTTCGTCAAGTGCCGCTTTCAGCTATTGCGAAAGTAGAATACTCGAACAGCTATGCCGGAATTACAAGACTTAATCAAAAACGCGTCATTACTTTGTCATCCAACGTGTTGAATGGCTTTAATGAAAATAACGTGGTGGCGGATATTAAAAACCGCATGAACTCATTCTCTATTCCAGATGGCGTTACTATTGATATGACAGGTGCGCAGCAAGAGCAGGCGGAGACAGGCGCATTCCTTGCATTAGCATTTGGTCTGGCTTTCGCACTGATGTTTATGATCCTGGTTATACAGTTCAACTCTGTAAGCAAGCCAGTGATCATTCTTTCAGAAATAG
>CBQWHS010000420.1:0-4494 GCA_967728665.1 uncultured Chryseosolibacter sp.
ATCTTCCACAAATGCCAGGTAATGACGGAAGGCCGGGACTGGTTCATCGCATCGACAAGGATACTTCCGGTTTGCTTGTGGTCGCGAAAACCGAAAAAGTGCTCACTCATCTCGCTAAACAGTTTTTTGATCATACCATTGAAAGAACGTACTCAGCTATTGTTTGGGGCGTACCAGATCCTCCGGAAGGAACGATTAATGTGAACGTTGGCCGCAGTTTGAAGGATCGGAGAGTTACAACAGCTTTTCCTGACGGAGATTTTGGACGAACGGCAATTACACACTACAAGCTTTTACAAGATCTGCGTTATGTATCGAGAGTCGAATGCAGATTGGAGACTGGTCGCACGCATCAGATCAGAGCCCATATGAAATATATCGGCCACACACTTTTTAATGATGCGATGTATGGCGGAGATCAGGTTTTGAAGGGAACTGTGTTTGCCAAGTTCAAACAGTTTGTCGACAACTGTTTCAAAATAATTCCACGACAGGCATTACATGCGAAGACGTTGGGATTCATTCATCCTGAGACAGAAAAATTTATGCGTTTTGATTCAGAACTCCCCGAAGATTTTAAGAATGTGATAGAGAAGTGGGAGCATTACGTCAAGTATAACTGACGCTTTTTAAAAGAGACGATGATTCAGTGTGACTTCTCACACCTGTTCTGGAAGCCGGCGAGTACTAAAAGGCAGTGTAAAGCTTTCTGCCTTTGCCCAATGCCTGGCGAATTTCCTGAATTGCCTCGCGCTTTAATTTTTGATAATGCGCGTCTTCTCGGGATACACTCATCAGACCATTGATGTAGCTCAACACTTTTTCAGTCTGATTCTGGTCTAATGCATCAAGTGATTCCAGGATTTGATGTTTTTGATTCAGAGTAGTCATAGTCGTAGTGGTGGTTGACTATTACAAATAACGGAATTTAAATCGTTGGGGTTCAGCAACTAAGGGTGTTTTAACACAAATACAACACGGATGTAATATCGGTGACCCAAAATCAATAATTCACACGTTTGCAACTTTAGTCGAAAACGAGGATTGCGAGTGAACATGTCGCAATTCCAATCACAAATCCGCCTAACCCAGCCTTGAGTTTTTGCCTTTTTGATGTTTTGACCTCTGCTCGAATCAGCTTGCTGGCATCTTCAATGTTTGAGTTTGCTTTGTTAATCGATTGATCAATGTTGGTTAATGAAGTGTTGAGCGATGAAAGCTGAACCGTTGTTTGAGAGGCGAAATCAGTCGACTTCCTCATCAACAAATCAAAATCATTTTTCAATTTTTCGTATTCATGATTTTGTTGATTTATCCTGTTATCATATAAAATTTTCGATTGGTCATAGAGAAGTGAAAGACGTTTGATATCCAAATTTGCAGTCCTCTGATTCTTGAAGACGTCACTGTATAATTTATAGGTAGACGAATTGATCAGGTAAGCAGTATCACATCGAATGACTAAAGAATCACTTTTGTAAAGCCGGAGAACAGAATATTCATTTCCATTGCAAAAATTAACCGGGGATAATTGTCCGAAAACATTTGCATAACAAAACATTAACACAGCAATGAGAATTCTATTTTTTGCGCGCATCATAGATTGTAAGAGTTGGTAAACTGAGCGTATCGATTTTATTTCTGAGTACGTCAACGTCATGGAGAATACTGTCACGTTGAGTTTTGAACTTAGCCTCTCGCAGTTCACGATCTTTGAAAAGCATTTCACTGTGACTCTGAATTGAAATCAGATAATTGCTGAACTTCCGCACATTCAACGAAATAGAATCCACGCTGCTGCGCGCTTTTTTCAGCTCCAGTTGTGCGCTATCGAGCTCTCGTTTTGCATCCGAGAGTTTTTCAAGTGCATTCGAAAGGCGGGGACTGACATAAAAGACATTCACTACAAATTGGATCAGGAACAGCAAGGCTATAGCTGCAAGAAGAAATTTTAGTTTTCTGCTCATGGTTGTGGTTTAGAATAGGCAAGAATTGGCTTATAGAAAGCGAAAAGGAGTTTGGCAAAGATGCGCAAACTCCTTTTATAGGAAAAGTAAGGGAGGGCCCTACAATATTTATTTCTTAATGCCTCTCAGCTGGAATTTTATCCAGGACTATTGACGCAAGATTTCGATTCACATCTTCGGTGGCTAACATACCTGCTACACCAAGAGCGTTTCCGAGGTGTTCCATCTTTGCATCGACTTCGTCTGCAATAAAGATCACAGGTACATTTCGGTTGATAGAATTGGTTCTGATCGAGCGAACTAATTCGAAACCTGTAATCACAGGCAGGTCAGTGCCGCAAATAATTAAGTCGAAGGATTCGATTCTAGAGGTTAGGAGCCCATCCAAACCCGAGTCGGTGAATCTGACAACAATTACGTTGTCTTGCAGCGCTAACTTAACCTGGTCTACCACCATTTTCTGCCTGTGAACTACAAGTATCTTCATTTCTCGCACTAATCAGTAAAACTTAACCACACCAAAACCTGATCTGAAGATGGCTGGAAAAATCTTGATGATATTGGGAGGCAAAAGGATGCGGACGGCTTATTTGTTTGCAATTGCAATAAATGATGGGAAAAAACGATACCAGAGGAGATTAAAATGGGATATTTTGAACGGCGAGTAGTAAAAAAGTACTACTAAATTGGTATAAAACTACCACTCCAAAATTTGGACAATTACTTTACCAAACCAACCTCGTACGCATACTTTACCAAGCCGACCACGTTATTCACCCCCAGTTTTTCCATGATGTTTGTCCGGTGGTTGCGTACCGTATTCTCACTCAATGAAAGCCGATGGCCAATCTCTTTAATGGTGAGCTCTTCGCACACCAAAACGACAATTTCCTTTTCCCTGTCTGATAACTCTGTCTCGCGGAAAGACGGTCTTTGACCAGCTCGCTTTTCCTTCACCTTTTTTCGCAGCACGGTAGCCACAAGGTCGTTGTGATAGAAATCCTTTTCGATCACCGAATTTATTGCCTCTTCCAGTTCTTCGGGCTCTGTGTTTTTTAGTAAAAACGCATGAACCCCCATCTCCATCATGTGAACTATGTATTGTTCACTGTCATGCATGGTGAGAATAATAATTTTGACGTCGGGATATCGCTTCACTATCGTCTCCGCTGTTTCAACTCCGTCCATGATTGGCATTTGCAAATCCACGATTGCTACATCGGGTTGATCGTATTTCATTAATGTCAACAACTCTTTTCCGTTCTCGGCGTCCTTCACTTCGTCAACGTTCTCGAAACTCCGAATCAGGTTCACCATGGCTTTTCGGAAGAGCGTATGGTCATCAGCAATAAAGACTTTAATTCGTTTGCTCATGTAGCGTGGGTACAGTTAAGATCGTTTTGCTGCCTTTTGGATCGTTCTTTAAAAAAAGAAGTTCTCCGCCAAGCAGTCGCGCCCGTGTTTGCATATTGAACAGCCCCAGCCCCTTGCCTGGCGATTGGTCAGACTGTTGAAACTCGGCGTTAAATCCGATGCCATCGTCAGTCACAACGAGCTCAACATTTCTGTCAATCGCGTGTAGCCGCACCGTTATCCCAGTAGCCTCTGCATGTTTGATGGCATTATTTAATAATTCCTGCACGATTCTGTATATCATTAATTGGCGCGGCTGATCAATGCTGGGAAAGTCAGTCGAATCTTCAAACAGAATCGGGACGTTGGCAGTAGAATGAAAACGTTCACACAATTCCTTAATAGCTTGCACCAATCCAAATTTCTCAAGCGTTGCCGGCATTAAATCCCTGCTTATTCTCCGTACAGAAGTGATTGTGTCGTCAAGCATTCTTTTGGTTTCATCTATCGAACGTGGGTCGGGCATAAGTTTGGCAAAACTGGAAATGCCAACGCGTATCGTTGATAACATTCCGCCAATGCTGTCATGGAGGTCTGCCGCGAGTCTTCTCCGCTCTGTTTCCTGCGATTCCAATTCCGCCTGCATCATTCGTTGCTGATAGTCAAATTCAAGGGCTTGTCGTTTTAGCTGTTCTGAGATCATTTTCTTTTGATAAAAGACAACGAACAGAATTATTGCTCCAGCCATCAGCATCATTGCTACAATGGCAACGGCAATTACGAGGTACAATTGAATTCGGGATGAATCCATAGGCGTAAGAAAGGCACTTAATGGTTTACAATAATGGCAATGAAATAGGCCATCTCCAAATAAGTAGACTGAGATCGATTACATTGAAGCTGAAATCCAAAACTGTCAGCCACTACGTTGCATCGTAGCGTTTGATGCGGGTAAGCCTGATCTCACTGTCTGCCATTGGCGGTAAGCGCCCAAGGCGATGATCGAGTTACCTATGATCGTCAACGCGTTGAACACAATCCAAAGAACGAGCATATTGTCCTTTAAAATCATATACAAATATTGCCCGGTCACGGACAAAACAAGTTTGCCGGCATACGTGATGAACCATCCGCATACAATTAAGAACACTGGGTCGGCATGAAGTTTTGCGAC
>CBQWHS010000421.1:0-4486 GCA_967728665.1 uncultured Chryseosolibacter sp.
TCTATACCGGCAACTATACATTCTGGTATCAATCAAGCCAGCTCGCGCTTTCTCAACGCTCATCTGCCAACAAGAAAGCTGAGGAAAAACGGAAGGAACTACAGGAGTTCATTGCCCGATTCAGTGCCAACGCATCCAAGTCGCGCCAGGCTACGAGCCGCAGAAAGCTATTGGAAAAGATCAACGTTGACGATATTCAACCGTCTAATCGCCGATACCCTGCCATCATCTTTCAGCAAAAACGTACCGCCGGGGACCAGATTCTTCAAGTCGAAAATCTCTCTTATTCGAAGGAAGGCAACACGCTATTCAAAGGCCTTGAGTTCTTTGTAAACAAGGGCGACAAGATTGCATTCCTCAGTAAAGAAGGTCTCGCGATCACTTCACTTTTTAGAATCCTTGCCGGAGAATTAAAGGCAAGCACTGGCGAATTCAGATTCGGACAAACTATTACGCCGGCATATTTGCCTTCGAACAATGAAGCCTATTTTCAAAACGAAGAAAACCTCATTGACTGGTTAAGACAGTTTGCCGAAGAGGGAAGCAAAGATGAAGTGTACATCCGCGGATTTCTTGGCAAGATGTTGTTCTCGGGAGAAGAGGTCTTTAAGAAGTCTAATGTATTGTCAGGAGGAGAAAAAGTCCGTTGCATGATATCACGTGTCATGCTTGCCGGAGCAAATTTGCTAATCCTGGACGAGCCTACAAACCATCTTGACCTTGAATCGATCACTGCGTTCAACAACGCATTAAAAGATTTTCCAGGCACAGTGCTCTTCACATCACACGATCATGAGTTCACTCAAACAGTAGCCAACCGAATCGTTGAGATCACTCCAAACGGATTTATTGACCGGTTGATGAGTTATGACGAATACATTGAAAATGAGAAGGTTGCGCAGCAAAAAGAGGCTTTGTACGCCTGAACTTCGATCGCGGTAAAACGTTGAATTCATCGCGCGAAAATTAGTTAGTCAAAGTCTTTCTTACGCACAACGTTGATCATATTTCAAGTGTGATGATTACGATCTGTGTGTTGCCTTCATGAAAATTCTATCCTCGCTGCTTGCTTTCTCCCTATGCAATAGTTAAAATTACTATCGGTTATACAGCAAAAATTCTGAGAGTGCTTGTATTAGACAGACAGTTTTTTGAATTTAATGCAGTGATAAACCAGATTGAAGAAGAAAACAACAAACCAAATTCTGACTAAACCATTAAAACCGTTTTAAGCTATGGCAAAAAAAGCAAAGAAAGCTGCGAAGAAAGCACCAAAAAAAGCAGCGAAGAAGTCAGCTAAAAAGTCTGCGAAGAAAGCTGCAAAGAAAAGTGCAAAGAAGGCTCCTAAGAAGGCCGCAAAAAAAGTAGCTAAGAAGGCAGCAAAAAAGTCAGCTCCGAAAAAAGCAGCTCCGAAGAAGGCCGCGCCTAAAAAAGCAGCACCTCGGAAGTCAACACCTAAGCCTGCTCCCGCACCTGCACCAACACCTCAAACATCTCTTTTTGGTAGCAGTGAATCATCAACTCCATCAACAGCACCAACAACATCCAGCAGTGATGAATCTTCAAATGGAAGTGGTTCAAGCATGTAATTAATTTTACGAATACAACATTAGAAAGGCCATCTCTCAAGGATGGCTTTTTGCATTGTTATCGGTCATTAGATAATTCGGACTCGCTAAATCATCAATGACGACTTCATAACCCTTTCTCGGGATACTTTCCCTGAATCAGACTATAGAATGAAAAGATTCGATCGAAATCATCCTGCTGAACAGTGGGTGTGAACGGAAATGAAAAATAAATGCGCTTATGGGAATAATCAAACCCAACCATCACAATAGGAACTTGAGCTTTGGAGGCGATGTGATAAAACCCCGTTCGAAGTTTGGCTACTTTCTTTCGTGTTCCTTCCGGCGACAACGCAATACAAAAGCGGTCATGCTGAATAAACATTTGCGAAACCTGGTCAACAACATTGTGACTGGATTTTCGATCAACCGGAATCCCTCCAAGGCTTCTGAAGACAAACCCAAAAGGTGGAGTGAACAATTCTTTCTTTCCGAGAAACCCGACGTGCTGAAGATTTAACAGACTTCGGTAAGCAAGGCCATAAACAAAATCCCAGTTGCTGGTATGCGGCCCTACAATCATCACATACTTTTTCAGATGACCATACGGAAAGACAATGTCGGTGTTCCAACCCATCACCTTTAAGTATGACCACCAGAAAAGTCTTATCATTAATTCAGCAAAACGCTTTGATATTTTTTAGGGTTTTTAAGAACAGTAGCTATTCCTTTACTCACAGAGTGCAGCGGGAAATCATCCACATGCACAGGCAACTTTGTCGAGGCTTCAAGACGCTCTTTCAGCCCTCTCAGTAATGCCGTTCCTCCCGTGAGAAATATTCCGTTTCCATAAATGTCTGCCGACAATTCCGGTGGGCACCGCTCCAATGTTTGTAGAATGCTATGCTCGATTGCCGATATAGATTTTTCGAGGATGGTAGCCACCTCCATATGGTCAATTACGCGTGTTACCGGAAGTCCTCTCACCATGTCTTTGCCTCTCACCATGAGCGGCTCTGGTGCTTCCTCAATCTGGTGCACTGCACCAACCTGGACTTTCACTTGTTCAGCTGTGCGTAAACCCACAGCCATATTATATCTTCTGCGGAAGTAGTGTTGTATCTCTTCATCCATCGTATCACCGCCAATCTTCAATGACTGAAATGAAGCAATCCCCGAAAGGGAGATAACCACAATCTCTGTTTTTCCTCCACCGATGTCGACAACCATTTTGCCGTCCGGCTCGCTGATGTTCATTCCCATTCCAAGTGCGGCAGCAATCGGCTCATAAATGAGCTTCACTGACTTTGCATCAAACTGCTCCAATGCTGCACGCAACGCACGCTTCTCCACATCCGTTGTATGATAAGGCACGCCGGAGACAATGCTATCATAACGGCTTAAAAATGATCTGTTGCCGTGAGCCTTCTTCATTAACGCATCGATCATTTTAGTCGCTGATGTATAATCTGCAATTACGCCACCCTTTAGAGGACGCACTGGTCTTAAATGATGATGTGTTTTTTCAAACATATCATATGCTTCATTCCCAACCGCTCGCACTCCACCGCGTGAGTCATCCAGCACGATGTACGATGGCTGGTCCAATAAAATTCTGTCTTGATCGCTTACCAAAGTATTGTTATTACCAAGGTCGATACCAAAGCTTTTCCTCCTCATTAAATTCAACATGCTCAAATAAATCTCGTTTTGGTTTGTGCTCAAATATCGTAACTTCCTCAGGTCTTTTATGCACAAAATTTTCCTTTATCAATCTTAATTCTACCTATGTCCAAACGAAGTGAAAAATCAAGAAGAAGCTTTATTAAGAAAGCATTAGGCACAGCGATCGTTTCAAGTGCCGCTCCATCGTTACTTGCAACGCCTAAAAAACAAGTGACGCTGAGAGAAGAAAATTTTCTCAACAAGAAATATAGTGCTAATGATCAGGTGAATATCGCCGTGATCGGTGCTGGCATTATGGGATTTAATAACCTTGAGACATCAACAAAAATTCCTGGAGTAAAGCTGGTTGGTGTTTGTGATCTCTACACCGGCCGCTTAGACCGAGCAAAAGAACTTTACGGAAAAGACATTTTTACCACAAAAAATTACAAGGAGATTCTCGACCGTAAAGATGTTGATGCCGTAATCATCGCGACTTCAGATCACTGGCACGATCACATTTCGATTGATGCCATGAACAAAGGCAAGCATGTGTATTGTGAAAAACCAATGGTACACAAACTTGAAGAAGGCGCGGATGTGATCTCCACGCAAAAGAAAACAGGAAAAGTTTTCCAGGTCGGAAGTCAGCGTGTAAGCTCAATCGTAACCGACAAGGCACGTGAACTTTTCGAAGCTGGCGTGATCGGACAATTAATTCTCGTTGAAACATGGAACGATCGCCAGGGTGGCAATGGCGCATGGCAATACTCCATCCCCACAGATGCAAAAGCGGGTACGGTGGATTGGGATGCATTCCTTGGGGATGCTCCAAAAGTAGCCTATGATCCTGTAAGATTTTTCCGTTGGAGAAACTACCAGGACTATGGAACGGGTATGGCAGGTGACTTGTTTGTTCACCTCTTCTCAGGTTTGCACGCTGTGACCAGTTCAAAAGGACCTAACCGCATTTACAGTACCGGCGGCCTCCGCTATTGGAAAGATGGTCGCGATGTGCCGGATATTATTTGCGGCTTGTATGATTATCCAGCATCGGACAAACATCCTGCTTTCAATTTACAAATGCGCGTCAATTTTGTGAGCGGTGATGGAGGCGGATCGCGGTTGCGGCTGGTTGGCAGCGATGGCGTGCTTACAATCACTGGCAACTCAGTGAAAGTACAGCGCAATAAGACGTCAAAAAATCCAGGATACGGTGGATGGGATTCCTTCAACACGTTTACCGAAGCTCA
>CBQWHS010000422.1:0-4483 GCA_967728665.1 uncultured Chryseosolibacter sp.
CTTAAAAAGTTAAGTTAAAAACGGTCAACGTTTTTTAGGCATTCACAATTCACAACCTCCAAACCCAAAACTTCAAACTCCTAATCCAACACTTTAAACTGTTAAATCCAAAAAAATTTAAACGGTTCAAGAATCCCAAACGATGGTTCACCATTACCAGCGCGCTGATTGGCAAATCATCATTTTGCAACTGTTCACAAGTTGCTTGTATTATTCCTCATCAGTAACATCTTGAGGAGTATAAAGGCTCTCTGGCTAATATCTGAAATACCAATCATGCGTAACCCTAGCACGACCCTCCTCCAAATGTTCAGGGCCAATTCCGTCAACTCGCAAATTGTGGTTGCCTTCTTTACATTAACTGCCCTGATCATCGCGTTGGAAATCTTCGCCAACATCTGGATACGAGAAATGCTCGTCATTAATTCTCTTAAGGAAAATTTCTCCAACCTAAAGGAAAAACAGATGCAAATGAAAAACGCCTCTAACGAGTTCATACTTCGGGAAAAGACCAATGAACAATTTTTCGCATCTGGAAGAAGTGTATACCTCGATCGCTACCAAACATACTTTCATCAACTTCTTAAAAATACAGACGAGATCTGTGAGAAAGGCAAGGCACTCAACGCAATCGATGAGATGGAATTAGCAAATCTGAAAACAGCGATCGCATCATACCATGTCGTGTTTAACCAAATGGTAACAAAAATGGAATTGAGAGGATATGGTGGCTATGGATTAATTGGTGATTTTGATAAGTCAATACGAAGCCTGCTTGAATATGATTTTGGTACTGATCGCGCGGCAGTGCTAAATCTCCAGATATTTGTGAAGAACTATTTGCTTACCGGTGATGAAAAGCTAATCAATAATATTTCAAATGAAATCTACAGCTTTACCATGGTGCTGGAGAAACATGTTAAGAACGAAGAGGTAGAAAAAGTATCCAACATCCTCGTCAACTATGAATCTATATTTAAACAGTTAACAAAAGTGGATAGTGAACTTGGAATCTATACAGGCAAAGGCTTGCAGAGCCGACTCTTTTTTGCCATTGACAATCTTGACCGAGCAACACAACTTGAAAAAATAAATGCCAGGATCAACGCATTGCACCTGGCAAACTTGACAAAACTTTACGCAAGCTTCTTCCTTGTTGTTGGCGTTGCCATCATCGCAGCGTTCACCATCAAACGCAAATTGTACCGTACCCTTGTAACGCCTATCCAGGAAATGAAGGCGATCATTGCAGAAATGAGTCGTGGTGAAGTTCCAAAATCCATTGTGCGTTTTAAAGTTGAAGACCTAAATGAAATGGCGAAGGCTATTAACAATCTTGTGATCGGAACGAGAAACTACCAGGAGTTTGCGAACAACATTGGAAAGGGAAACCTTGACACAACATTCACACCGCTTAGTGATCAAGACATCCTTGGAAGTTCGCTATTAGCTATGAAAGAAAATCTGAAAAGAAACCTATCAGAACAATTTCGTCAAATGCTCGAGCTGCAACGTGTAAATGCTGAGCTTGATAATTTCACTTATCATGCATCACACGATCTGCGTGCGCCTCTCACAACAATCCAAGGACTCGTAAACCTTGGACTAAAGGAATCATCCATTGAAACCGCACAGTCATATTTTGTGATGATCCAGAATCGTGTTAACCACATGGACACATTGTTGAAAGATCTGATCTCAATTTCATACAACAATAAAACAGAAAATGCTTGCAAGGAATTTGACTTTGAGGAAGAGGTCAATCTGCTTCTTAAGTCGCTACAGCACCCGGACCATTCTTTTAACATCGAACTTGATATTCGCCAGCACACAACATTTGTCAGCGATCCCGTGCGCGTTCGTACGATCCTCGCAAACCTGTTATCGAATGCCTTCAAGTACTACAACCCCGAAGTGCGGAAACATTGTCTCGTGCTCGTGATCCATGTTGATGTGGCACAAGCCACCATCGTATTAAAAGACAACGGCATCGGCATTGATAACACACATAAAGAAAAAATTTTCAATATGTTTTTCAGAGCGACTACACGCTCCACTGGCACAGGCCTTGGATTATATATTGTTAAGTCAATGGTTGACCGATTAAAAGGAGAAATTTCCTTCGAATCAGTATTGAACGAAGGGAGCACATTTCAAGTGATGATACCGAATCAAAGCAGTGTCGAGATGAAGAGAGCAATGGAAGAGACAAGCAAGGTTGATGCATGATCAAAAGTTGTCAGAGCACTAAACACACATTTAGTGTTATGTAAACTATTTCTAAACTAAAGGGATTGATAATAGCTACAAACATTTTTCATCACGCATTCTGAATGTTTAGGGTTCGAGGGCCGGCAAGTCTCGCGGCCAAGAAAGGAAATTGCCATCCCGGCTTCGCCCCAATCTTTTTCAGCGATCACCTCCATCAATTGTTTTTCTATCTTCTTCGGATCCGTTCCGGAAGCAATGCCCAATCGAGGCGCCACGCGAACAACATGGAGGTCAACGATAATTCCTTCCGCCGGCAGTCCTGACTCACGTATAATCACATTCGCCGACTTGCGACCAATGCCTGGCAAAGCCGTGAGTGTCTCCATTGTTTTGGGAATATTTTTATCGTCCTTAACTTCATTTGCCAGGGCTATCAACCACTTAGCCTTATTGGCAAAGTTGCGTACTTTATTAATCAATGGAAAAAGTGTTTCGTTGGTTGCCTTCGACAATGCTTTGATATTCGGGAACGCTTCAAAAAGTGCAGGCGCTACCTTGTTGATATGCGCATCCGAATCTTGCGCTGCAAGAATCACCATCACCACCAGTTCATATGTATTGCGATAATCCAACGGAAATTTTTTGCCTTTGTATTTCTTTAATAACGGTTGGATTTCTTTCTGCCAGTTTATTTCGGCCATAACTTTTCTGAATTATTTAAAATGAAAGATAAGAAAAGGTTCAATCATTATCCTGGGAAGTTGTTTTCCCTTCTTTTAATTTTGAACTCTTCACTTTATTTCATTTTATTGGTTAAGCTCAGAAAAGAGCAGTTAGGTCTTTGGCGTTGGACATCGTACGCAAACCTATATGTCAATCTTGTGGCACGGTAAAATCATGGCTTACAGCTACTCATTGGAGATTGTTTTTACTTAGGATGTCGCCCCATGAATGAATGCAACACCACCGACAGTCGTATAATTCCAATTTTTTGTTCGCAACCGTATCCTTTGATTTTTAGTTTTCACTATAATCACGCAGGCAAAAATCTAATTGTGCGCCTGCTATAGGAGAGTTATTTTCTTGTCAATTCTCCATCCTGTCCATGTGAATGAAAAGTGATTTTATCACCATCAAATATTATTTGGGCATTAAAGTATTCAAGAAAGAAAGTATTTTCGTTTTCTGCGTAGAGAGGAAGCTCCAACCCATCAATCTCCATGTACAGGTTATCGGCCTTTAATCGGATGATGACATTGGATTTTTGCGCCATCAATTCCAGCCGAAATGTGCCGACACATTTTTGCAGTATGGTTTTGTCAAGAGAGACTTTTTTTCTCAGTTTCCAGTTATCGTACGAACGTTGAAAAACAATACAGGAGAGTCCCATTCCTACTGACCAAATATTTTGATTGTAGGTCCCAAAGTTGTTGAGCAGTATTATGGTTATATCGTCATCCTGATAATAAATAAACTCAGACATAAAACCCGGATAGCCTCCTGAGTGCTTTACGTACTTCTTTCCAAGAAACACTCCGGTTTGCCAACCGTAACCATAATTGTTTATTTTTTGATTGAATGCATCCTTCCAAGTTTCAGGTTTTAGAATTTTTCTTGATGAAATGGCGTTCGACCATTTACGCAGGTCGGATATTGTACTGTAAATGCTTCCGGCAGAATACGCAAATGTTGAATCATAGTGTTTATAAGGAATCACTTTATCCTCGGTCCACAATTCATATCCCTGCGCTTTTAGCTCACGAGGAAGGCTAATAAAATCAAATCCGGATTGAGTCATACCAAGCGGATTGAAAATCATTTCTCTGACAACAGTTTCATATGGCTTGCCAGTAATTTTCTCTATGATTAATCCGAGCAAGAAATAACCTGAATTACTGTAGCTATAATATTTTCCTGGAGTAAAGGCCAACGGCTTGTCTTTAAAATGGCTAACAACTTTCTCTTTCGAAAGAGGATAATTGACGATCAAAGAATCCTCAATACCTACATCGGCTGTGTAGTCATAAATTCCCGATGAATGCGTGAGCAGATGACATATTTTTATTTTAGCTCCTTGAGGGTAATCCGGAAAATATTTTGACAAGGCATCATTTAAAGAAAGTTTACCCTCGTCTTGCAATCTCAAAGCCACTGTGGCTGTAAATGTTTTTGTCATTGACAAAATAGGAAAGCGAGTCTCAACTGTATTCTCAGACTTCGAACTCATATTGCTAAACCCGTATCCCTTGCTAAGAAGAATTTTGCCTTGGTG
>CBQWHS010000423.1:0-4474 GCA_967728665.1 uncultured Chryseosolibacter sp.
AATCGAGAATTGAAATAGTTGCTGCTTCCTCTAGTCTCAACGAAAGCTCATAGCCGGAAACGCTGATGCAAATAGGATCGCCAAACGGAGCGGTAAAATTAAATCTGACTGGAATGCCTGGTAGGCAACCCATTTCCATAAGCTTAGCAGAAATCTGATCGTCTGTGAATCCAGTAATAATTCCGATGTCCCCTGGCTTCATCTGAGCGACATTTCTCTGTTCTGGCACTGGCGTTTATTTAGATTAATTTTAAACAAGGCAAATATAGAAGTGGTTCCAGTTCCAAACAATGATTTATTTCAGGGTTTTTAGATAAAAAAGAAGGTTTGAAGGTCAAATGCTTTCGGCCACAAATAGGCGCTTCACACGCTCGCTGGTACTCGTAAGGATTTCGTACGGAATGGTGTTAATCGATGATGCAACGTCTTGGATTGGAAGTTCCGGCCCAAAAATGATCACTTCGTCACCCTCTCGTGCATTGAGCCCAGTAATGTCAACCATCGTCATATCCATACAGACATTGCCGATCACTGGTGCCAGCTTTCGGTTAATGACTACGCTTCCAATGCCACGGCTGAACGCACGGCTAAAACCATCCGCATAACCGATCGCGATGGTCGCGATTTGAATATCAGTTTCCGCTTTTCCCTTCCGTCCATAACCGATCGACTCACCTGCTTTTATGTTTTTGATTTGGGAGATTATCGTTTTAACCGTTGCCACCGGAGTCAAACCTTCAATTCTATCATTTGTAGGATTGACACCATATAACCCAATGCCTAGGCGAACCATATCAAATTGGAATTGCGACAACCTGAGAATGCCGGGCGAATTAAGAATATGAAACAATGGTTTATAACCAAGAGCCTTCGAAATAGATGAGGCGATTTTCATAAACACTGTCGCCTGCTGAATGGAGAATTGATCATGTTCCGCTTCATCAGCCCCTGCAAGATGGCTGAATATAGACGCGACACTTAAATTCATATTTTGTTTGAGGACATTTATTAATTCTTCAATGTCACTCGCATCAAAACCCAGGCGATGCATACCTGTGTCTATTTTTAAATGGACGTGCGCCTTTCGGCCGCGGAGAAATTGAACAAAACTATTCAGGATTTTAAAACTGTAAATCTCTGGTTCAAGGTTATGATCAAGCAGTGAGCTAAATGTTTCTTCGGATGGATTCATTACCATGATCGGCAAAGAAATATTATTGTTACGCAGATCGATTCCTTCATCAGCGTAAGCGACGCCGAGATAATCTACACGATGATATTGAAGCAGATTTGCGATCTCATTGCTTCCGCTTCCATAAGCGAAAGCTTTTACCATCACCATAATCTTTGTTGTTGGAAGAAGCCTGGCCCGAAAAAAATTGAGATTTTTCACAACGGCCCCCAGATCAATTTCCATAACCGTGCCATGGACTTTTTTCTGAAGCTTCTCAATAATTTTTTCAAACTGAAAAGCGCGAGCACCTTTTACAAGGATGATCTCATGACCGATGGAATCGAAATCAAAATTTTTAAGGAAGGATTCGGTTGTCTCAAAGAATTGTCCCGAAGAAAAAACATTTCTGTTTTGAACCAGGCTCGGTCCGATGCCGACAAACGATGCGATTTGAAACGTGGATAACAGCTGGCCAATTTGATTGACCATCTCCCGAGCACTGACACCAGTTTCCAGGATCTCTGAGAGAATTACTCGCTTCTTTTGCTTTTGATGCTGATTCGATAAAAATTCCAGACTTATTTTTAAACCCGCAAGGTCATTGTTGTATGTGTCATCGATGATCTGACTTTGATTGATCCCTTCTTTCAATTCAAGTCTCATGGCGACAGATCGAAGAGAGAAAATTCTTTCCTGAATTTTTTCTGGCTTAATTTTTAAATGAAGAAGAAACGTGACACAGTGAAAACAGTTTTCGATGGACGCCTTATCGGAAAAAGGAAGAGTTAATTCAAACTGAGTGCCTTTATAGGAGACAGTATAAGCGCGATCCGTTTTCGGTTTCACTTGAATAGCAGACTCCGCTGTGTATCCCCATCCCAGGGTTTTGATTTTCTTTTGTTCAAGAGCAGTCTTCACTCGCGAATCTTGTTCTGAATAAATGACAAGAGATGCTGAGTCGAAAAGTCGAAGTTTCTCCTCTAATTTTTGTTCAGATGATTTGAAACCCTCATCATGTGCGGAGCCAAGGTTTGTAAAAATTCCTATGGTAGGTTGGATGATTCGGGCGAGATTGACCATTTCGTTTGGCTTCGAAATCCCTGCTTCAAAAATTCCCATGTCAGGTTGTTCACGCAATTGCCACACTGACAACGGAACACCCAATTGGGAATTATAGCTGCCGGGATTTTTCGCGATTTTGAAATCGGGCGACAAAAGTTGATAGAGCCACTCTTTCACAATCGTCTTTCCATTACTTCCTGTAATGCCGACAACCGTCTTCGTGAAATTCTCTCGCTGATGTTGAGCAAGTGATTGCAACGCCTGGAGTGACGATTTCACCAATAAAATATTAGCGTCAGGAAACGTTTCAAGTTCCGGAGATTGTTGTTCCACCACAAACTGTCGAACGCCATTGATATACAACTCTCGCAAATAGCGATGACCGTCATGTCGCGCACCGTTGATAGCGAAGAATACGGCGCCTTGAACATTGAACGCTTTCCGGCTATCAGTGATCAACGTTGTGATTTCTGTATCTTTTGTCAATCGCAAAAGTTTTCCGTGAGCGAGTGATTCAAGCTGAGAGAAATAAATCATGATTGGAGCGGCTAACATCAAAACAGTTTTGAACCATTGTCGACTTTCTTGTCGATGGAACTAAGCACAACATTTTTATTGGGATCGGGAAATCCAGTAACCAAAACTTCAGAGACAAAATTTGCGATCTGCTTAGGCGGAAAATTCACAATGCAGATGACCTGTTTGCCGATCAGCGAGTCAGCAGAGTAATGAATTGTAATTTGAGCGCTCGATGTTTTGATGCCGAGAGGTCCGAGATCAATCCAAAGCTTAAAAGCCGGCTTTTTGGCCTTGTCAAATGGCTCTGCTTTGACGATTGTTCCGGCCCGAATGTCGATTTTTTCAAAGTCTTCCCAAGAGATCATTGGCATTAAAAACAATGAAATTAAGCTAGAAACAACAATTTTTCACATTTTCGAAATTTGGCCTTAGCGAGGAGGTCCAAATAAACGTTTTTACAATAGCGTTTATACCTTTATTTTGTATTTTACAAGGCTCAAAAACCAAATAATACATCCAGACTTTATCATGAAAAGTCGATTGCATCAAATGTTGGTTATCACATTCTTCATGGCAACCATGGGATATGGCAATGATGCTTTTGCACAGGATGCGACTACACAGGAATTGGGATTGTCAGAAAACGAACGTGAGAAGATGATCTATTCTCCTGGTGAAGGAGAGACCAAATACAAAGTCGGAACGGGCACTCCCACAAAAGATTCAGTAACGGTCGTCCGTCCGCAAACACCCGTGGCTCCACTGAAAACAAAACCGGAGACTTTGAAAGCACCAGAGAAATCAACCGGGAAGGATGATAGTCAGGAATCAATTTTATCTTTTAATTTCCTGTATTATATCATTCAAAAGTACAAGCTTCAGGATATCGTGGACTAGTATCCCAAAAGTTACTTTCCTTTTTTTGATCTAGCTATTCTTCTTCGTTGCTTTGTTACCGTTGCCACTCAACGAGTATAAAGTAATTCAAACCCCATAAAATGAAATTTACCGCCAAGACCGCTAGCCTGCTTCCGGCTATTTTTCTGGTTTTTACCGCCTGCCTGGAGGAACTTGACAATCTCGATAAGCTTGAGAAAACAACACTAAAGCCAACCGTTGAATTTCCATTAGTGAATTCTGATTTCACCATGAAGGATTTTCTAACGGAAGGAAAATCCAAAGCAAAAATCACAGAGCAAAATGGTATAATGGTATTGAATTATCGCGACAGCGTGGAAACTCCATCAGGAGATAAATTTTTTACGCTCCCGAATCAGCAAAGTCCAACGATTTCTTTTACAGGCCCTGAGGTTTCATTCCCATCTCCAGGGGCTACAATCACCATAAATAAAAGCATCACGTTTCCATTTACCCCTTCACAAAGTGAATCGATTGATTCAATCCTTGTGAAAGCAGGACAAATGGCATTTCAGATGTCATCGACTTTTCCGGCAAATATTTCTTTAACGATTTCAATTCCCTCCCTTAAAATTCCAAAGAACGCCTATCAGCAAACCTTTTCCTTCACTGGACCGGGTTCTCAAAATCCGGCGGTGGATCTTCAAGGGTCGAAACTTGATCTTACCGGAAACACCAACACTACAAACACCCTTACATTATCCATCAAGGCAACGATCACCGATACAGGTCAACCCATTAATAGCACACATCGTTTTGATTGTAAATTCGATTTGAATTCCCTTCAGTTCAAGGCGATGT